>JAADFC010000151.1 GCA_013153105.1 Thermoproteota archaeon | reverse complement strand
CGCCCGCCCGCCTGGGCCTTCTACGCCAAGACCGGGGTTCACAAGGAGCACCCGCCCGAGGACACGGACTGGTGGTACTACCGGGCCGCGAGCATTCTACGCAAGCTCTACAAGCGCGGCACGCCGGTGGGCGTGGAGAGGCTCCGCACAGCCTACGGCGGCCGCGTCAACAGGGGTGTGGCCCCCGAGCACTTCGCCAAGGGGAGCGGGAGCGTGGTTAGGAAGATACTGCAGCAGCTGGAGCGCGCGGGGCTGGTGCGCAGGGTACGCGGCCGCGGGAGGGTGCTCACCGAGAAGGGGCGCAGCCTCCTGGACAACACCGCCTACGAGATAATGAAGGAGCTTGCGGAGCAGAGGCCGGAGCTCCGCAAGTACCTCGAGTAGCGCTACAGCCTGTAGCCCAGGCTCTCCAGTATCCTCCGGCTCTCCCGGAGCACCCGGAGGGCCTCACGCCCCCGCTGGGTTATCGCGTACCGTTTCTCACCCGTCTCCTCCACGAGCCCCTCCTCTAGCATCCTGGCCAGCGTCTCCTTGAGCCTGTTATAGGGAAGGTTGGCGTGGTACATTAGCCGCGTGGCGGGTAGGGGCCCCTCCCGCTCGAGCGCCTCGAGGATATCGAGTATTATGCCGGCCTGGCTCCTGTACTTCCGCCTCGTCACCCGCCACGCTCACCTCCCGCCGCTCGGGGCCAGCAGTGCCAGCGGGGCGGCGCCTCGGAGCATGGTGGAGGCGTACACTAGCTCGGGCGCGCCGCTGTAGGGGAGGAGGAGCGCGGCGGCGTGGCTTAGGATGAGCATACCATAGTAGATGGGGCCTGCGGCGCCGGGCCTGCCGTAGCGTAGCGTACCCGCGAGGGCTGCGGCGAGCACCGCGAGGAGTACCAGGTTGAAGTCGAAGTACAGCTGAACTATGAGGGGTACGGCCGCGTAGAGCCTGGAGCCACCGTCTACCTCCATGTGGCTAACGTATATGGCGACTGCGGAGAGCGTGTAGGACACAGCGTAGAAGGGGGATGCCAGCAGCACGCCGCGGCCGGCGAGCAGCCTCTCGACAAGCTCGGGCCTCCCGAGGGCCAGGTGCCCGTGGGCGAGTGGTATAGCGGCGTGGAGGAGGCCGAGCGCCTCCACCAGCAGGCCGGCAGCGTAGACCCAGAGGGCGCAGCCGCCAATGCAGAGGCCGCGGTCGCCCACGAGCCTGGATAGCCTGCAGAGCCTGCGGCCAAGGTACAGCGAGGCGGCGGCGCCGAGGAACGCGGTTAGAACGGCCAGGTAAACTCCCACACCCACCGCGGCGTGCTCCCGCATGCGCACCAGTCCCCGCCGCCCGGGCCGCGGCCTCTGAGCCGCCTCCCCCGGAGGGAGAGGGCGCTGCCGCCCATCCTCCCCCCAGGGGCCCGGGCTTAAGACAGCGCAGACAAGCCCCCAGGGTGGACGGCGCAGGGCCTTTAACGCGTGTTTGCCTGGTGCTCCGTGCCGGTGAGCCCAGGGCTTGGCGCTCGGGCCCGGCGTGGAGGCCCCCGACTTCGAGGCTGAGACGCATAGGGGCGACCGTCTCAGGCTCAGCAGCCTCCGGGGCCGCGTGGTGGTGCTGTACTTCTACCCACGCGCCATGACCAGCGGCTGCACCAGGGAGGCGCAGAGGTTCAACCAGCTGCTCGACGAGTTCGAGAAGCTGGGCGCCGTGGTGCTGGGCGCCTCGACAGACCCGCCGGAGAGGAACCGGAGGTTCGCCGAGAAGCTGGGACTCCGCTTCACCCTCCTCAGCGACCCCGACGGCAGTATAGCGAGGCTCTACGGCGTGCTCAAGGAGGGCACCAAGAGGCCGTCGGCGAAGCGTGTAACCTTCATCATAGACGAGGACGGCGTCATAAGAGAGGTCATCGAGAACGTGAGGCCCGCCGAGAAGCACGCGGACCTGGCCCTCGAGGCCGTCAGGAGGCTCCGGCAGGGCTAGCGGCGGAGCAGCCACTCCCTACTCCTATACTTCCCCACCAGCCGCCACGCCTCCTCCACCTCCTCAACAGTATACCAGGAGTCCACAACCTCAACAGCTAGCGCCTCAGCGAAAGCCCTCCTCAGCGCCAGCGCAACCTCAGGCGCAGACACCCTCCTGCCGAGGACCTCGGAGAGACCCACCACCCGCTCCCTCAGCGACCCGGCGCCGTGGCTCCGCAGCTTCACACCAGGCACCCTGAGCAGAGCCTCCATAGCCTCGTAGTCGGCGTCAAGCAGAACAGTTCCATGCTGGAGCAGCGCCCCCCTCCGCCGGGCCTGCGCGTTGCCGGAAACCTTCCTACCCCCCACCTCCACGTCGTTAGGCTCCCTGTACACTGCGTCGACGCCCAAGAGCCTAAGCGCCCTAGCCACGGCGCCGCATAGGACGCGGTAGCTCTCAGCGATATTCGACAAGGCCCCCACGGCGGGCAAGGCTATAGAGTAGGTGACCTCGCCCCCCTCGCTGTGGTACACGCTCCCCCCGCCGGTGAACCGGCGCACCACCGGCACCCCCCTCCTCTCAGCCTCCCCCAGGTCAACAGCCTCCTCGACAGACTGGAAGTAGCCGATAGTAACGCTGCTCGGCGAGAACACGTAGACACGCAGGACAGGCTCGCTAGACCCCCTAGACACCAGCTCGAGCAGAGCCTCGTCAAGAGCCATCTGCCACCACGGCGGCCGCCCAGCCAAGTCTAGTATGAACCTAAGCCTCAAGCCCCCACCCGCCCCCTGCAGTGCCTCCAGCGTGCAGCCAGAGCAGCCCAGCCGATATACACCTCATAGCCCACGGCCATAGCCGAGGCCGCGACAGCCGGGAAAGAGGGGGATCCCGGCATGCAGCATGGAGCTAGGAGCGTGAGCAGGACGTACCGGATGGGGAAGACTGTCACCATAAGCCTCGCAGTCGACGAGCAGTGCAGGGTGGCCGAAGCCCGGGTTACGGGGGACTTCTTCGTCTACCCGCCAGAGGCCCTCGAAGCCTTCGAGAGACGGCTGCGCGGCTGCAGCAGCGCCGAGTGCATCGAGGAGGCGCAGAGGGTGCTGGAGGAGGCTGAAACGCTGGGCTTCAGCCCCGCCGAGGTGGTGGAGAAAGTGCTGAGCCTCTACCGTGAGCTGTGCAGCCCGGGCTCGGGGCGGGAGGCGAGACTATAAAGCTAAAAGAAAATGTGGTGGACGCCTGGAGGCTCGCGGCCCCCTAAGGTATTAAGGGCGGCCGGCTAGCTATCGTCCTCGTAATCATCGTAGTCATCGTCGTCGTAGCTGTCGTCGGCCTCGGCCTTCAGGAAGACTATGTTGGTGTAGCTGCCCTTAGCGTCGGGCCTCACCTGGTAGTCGACCTCTATGTACACCTCGTACTCGCCGGGCTCTAGGTACAGGTAGTACTCGTACCTGCCGTTGCCGTAGAGGTCTAGCGTGAACGTCTTGCCGTCGACGGTTACTGTTACCGTGAACTTGTTGAATATGCTCCGCAGCGTCTTGCGGTTCTCGAGCTCGAACTCGACCTTAGTATACTTCGGCACGGCGAGCTTGGCTGTGCCGTTGAAGCTGCCGCTGCTGCCGGCGGTCACGTTCTCAAGGCTCACAGTCACCGGCTCGGTGAAGAAGCCGCTGCCGCTCGAGGAGCCCTGCTGGCCGCCGGTTATCGTTATGCTCAGCACGCCTAGAGGCCCGTAGCCCAGGCTCGCGGCCGCCCCTATGCCGCTGAGGAACGATGCCAGCACCAGCAGCGCCAGCCCCCTACGGGAAAGGCCTACAGTGCTCACAACCCCTCACCTGCCCCGGTCTCTGCTCCGGCTACCCCCTGGAACCGGGTGTACCGTTTAAACGCGCGTAAACTTCGGAGATCCGTTGTAGGCGGACCCCCCGGTCGTGGCGGGGCGGTGGAGGTGTTGAGGCTACCCCTTTCCCCGCCCCGCCGGCCTAGGCCCGGGCCTCCAAGGGGGCGGCGCCGCTTGGGGCCCCAGAACCCTTCTCGCGCGGGTGGCGGCGGGGAGCTTGTCAGGGTGTCGCTGGGCAGCCTGGCGGTGCTGGGCCTGGAGAAGATTGAGATGGCGGCGGAGCCTACGACGGTCTACCTCCTCCAGTACAGCCCCGCGGGCTGCGGGGCCTCCTGCGGCTTCTGCGCCCAGAGCCGGAAGGCCAGGGGCAGCCGTGGGGAGTGGCTCTCCAGGGTGAGGTGGCCCGCGAGGCCGCTCGGGGAGCTGCTGGAGGCGCTGCGCCGCGGCCGCGGCAGGGTGGCGAGGGTGTGCTACCAGACCATACTCAAGCCGGGCTTCGTCGAGGAGATGCTCCGCCACGTGGAGGCCCTCGCGGCGACGGGGATCCCTCTCTCGGTGGCGACCACGCCTCTGCCCAGGCCGGTGCTGGAGAGGCTGCACGGCCTTGGCGTGGAGAGGCTCGGCGTAGGCCTCGACGCCGCCACCCCCGCCCTGGCGCGGAGGGTAGGGAAGCCCTACCCGTGGAGCGCGTATATGAGGTTTGTAGAGGAGGGCGTCCGGGTCTTCGGCCGCGGGATGGTGCACGTCCACCTGGTGGCGGGGCTAGGTGAGACTCCCAGGGAGATGGTAGAAGCTATGAGGAGAGTATACGCTGTGGGGGCTAGGGTGGCCCTCTTCCGCTACACCCCCCTCCCAGGGCTCCCCCGCTACCCCGGCGTGAGCCTCCCCGTGTACCGGGCGCTCCAGCTGGCCCTCCTCCTCCTCGAGGAGGGCCTCAACCCCCTAGACTACATCGACTTCACCCAGAGCCCGCCCAAGGCCCTGAAGAAGCCGCCGCTGCCCGGAGACCGGGTGCTCGAAGCCATGCTCACCAGCGGCTGCCCAGGCTGCAACCGCCCCTTCTACAACGAGACGCCGCGCGGCCCCATCTACAACTACCCCAGCCGCCGCATGCTCCTAGAGCGCCGGGAGCAGCTGGCCCGGGAGCTGGAGGCCCTGGGTGCAGGAGGGTGGCTCGCATAAAGGCCTTCAGGATGAAGCGGCGCTTCACGGTGATATCACTCACCGGAGGCTACTGCGAGCTCAACTGCAGCCACTGCAGCGCCCGGTACATACGCTCCATGCTCCCCGCCCCGGGGCCCAGGCTGCCCAGGCTCCTCGAAGCCCTCGCCCGCCGCGGCGTACGCGGGGTACTCGTCAGCGGCGGCTGGACCCGAGACGCCGTGCTCCCGGTGGAGGAGCATCTCGAAGCCCTCCTCGAGGCCAAGAAGAGGCATGGCCTAGTCTACAACGTACACCTAGGCCTCGAAACCCGCCGCCACATCCTCGAACGCGCAGCACAAGTCTTCGACCTCGTAGACTACGAGTACACAGAGAACAAGTGGATGGCCAACACGGTACGCCGCGTCCCAGGCGGCGTGGAGCGTTACCGCGAAGCCCTAGAAACCATGCTAGACGCAGGACTACACGTCGTACCCCACATCTTCCTCTGGCACCCCAACCGCGACCCCCTCCGAGAACTGGTAAACGAGATGAAAACCCTAGCAGACCTCGGCCTAGAGGAAGTCAACCTCCTAGTCTACATACCACCCAGCGGAGACATAGACAGGGCCACAGCGGAGAAGCTCCCCCACCTCCTCCGCACCGCCCGCACAACCTGGCTAGGCAGACTCTACCTCGGCTGCATGAGACCACCAACAGCACGAAAAACACTGGACGAGATAGCAATAGAGGAACAGCTAGTCGACAGGATAGCAAACCCCAGCCTCAAAGCAGCCAGAAAGCACGGGGACAGGCTAGAGTTCTACGACGCCTGCTGCTCCGTACCCGAAAACCTCCTCCCCCTATTCCGGGAGGACGACAGTAATACCAGGGCAGCAACCGGGAGCTCAGCGGTGGGCCAGCTACGGTCGAGGAACCGGGAAGCTGGTCGTGCATCATCGTGTGGGGGGCATAGCGTTATGGGTGGTAGGGGAGGGATGGTAGCCGGGCGGGGATTCGAACCCCGGTCACGGGGGCCAGAGCCCCGCATCCTTGACCGCTAGACGACCCGGCTACCCTGCGGGGCTGGGTGGCTGCCCCGCCTGGTGTGGGCCCTGGCCATGATAGGAGGCCGGCTGCCGGTCTCGTTTTAAAGTGTTTCGGCGGGGCTGGGTTTGGAGCACTACCCGGGTACTACCGGGTGCTCCTCGTGTGGCCTCTCCTGAGCCTGGGACGCGGCTTCACCGTGTTATCCCTCTAGACCCTCGGCTTGGGGGAGAGGTTGGCGGAGGAGCTGCGTGTGGTTCACGCGCTGGTCTTCCTGGCGGAGCGTCTGGGCGGCTGGCGGAGCGGGCTCCGGTGGCAGCTTCGGGGCGGCTGGGTCTACAGCCCGGACCTTGCCGCGATGCTT
>JAADFC010000127.1 GCA_013153105.1 Thermoproteota archaeon | reverse complement strand
GGGGCACGAGGAGCAGGAGTCGCTGAACCGTGCTGCGCTGGAGGCGGTGGGGGAGACGCTGCGGAGGCTGGGCATCCGCCACGGGGGTCTCGGGGGCTTCGCCTCCTGGGCTGAGGTGCCCGGGCTGGGGAGGGTGGCGCTCCACGTGGATGGGGTGGGGACTAAGACGTTGGTGCTGGAGAGGACGGGGAGCCTCTGGGTCGCGGGCTGGGACTGTGTGGCGATGAACGTGAACGACCTCGCCGCGGCGGGGTGGAGGCCGGTCCTCCTCGTAGACTATGTCGCTGCCCCGAGGCCTGACCCCGCTGCTTTCCGCTCGATAATGGAGGGGCTTAGGAGGGCCAGCCTCGAGGCCCGCGCGGGGCTGCTGGGCGGGGAGACGGCGATACTCCCCGGGCTCGCCCGGGGCTTCGACGTTGTCTGCACCGCGCTCGGCGTCGAGGCCCCCAGGCCCCGGGGCTACGGCGCGGCGAGGCCCGGCGACGTGTTGGTGGGCGTCGCCAGCAGCGGCCTCCACGCCAACGGCTACAGCCTGGCCAGGAGGATAGTCGAGGAGAAGCTGGGCGGCTACGACGCCACCGTGGAGGGGCTCCACATCGGCAGGGAGCTCTCCAAGCCCACCCTGATATACTCAAACCTGGTGCTCGAAGCCCTCGAGGAGGGGCTGGCGAGGGCGGCGGCCCACCTCACCGGCGGCGGCTGGGCGAAGGCGCTGCGCATGCTCGCCCCCGGCCTAGAGGCGAGGCTCCACGCCCCAAGGCCGCCGAGGGTGTTCGAGCTGCTCCGCCGCCTCGGCGGGGTGGAGGTGGAGGAGATGTACCGGACCTTCAACATGGGCGTCGGAATGCTCATGGCCGCCCCGAGGGAGGCGGCGCCGAGGCTGCTGGAGCTTGCATCCTCCCGGGGCTTCGAGGCCTGGGTGCTGGGCGAGGTGGCGCCGGCCCCGGGGGACGCGAGGAGGGTTGTCGTGGAGACCCCCTACGGGGTTGAGGTTGTCTTCGAGGCCTCGGGCTAGGCGGCTGGGAGGTGGAGCCCCGTGGCTGGGCCGTGTAGGGTCGCGATAGTGGTGGGGAGCAGGAGCGACCTCGAGTACGCGGAGAAGGCGAGGAGGATCCTGGAGGAGCATGGGGTCGAGGCCGGCGTCCACGTCTACAGCGCCCACCGGACCCCGAGGGAGCTCGACAGGTTCATAGAGGAGAACGATGAGGGTATAGCGGTCTACATAGCCATGGCGGGCCTGTCGGCGGCCCTCCCCGGCTACATAGCCTCGAGGACTAGGAAGCCGGTGATAGGCGTCCCAATCCCGGCGGGGCCCCTGCGGGGGGTGGATGCGCTGCTGAGCATCGTCCAGATGCCCCGCGGCGTCCCCGTGGCGGGGGTGGGGATTGGAGCTGCGGAGAACGCGGCGCTGCTAGCCATCCGCATACTGGAGCTGGCGGGCTGCGTGGGGGAAAGATAGCCGCCCCTGGTTTCTCACCAGGCGCCCTCGCCCTCGGGGGGCTTCACCTTCACCGAGGTTATCACCGTGTACTTCTCCTCGAGCAGCTGCTCCACGTCCAGCGGCACGCCGGTGGCCTCGACGTGCCTCCTCAGTATCGCTTCAAGCTCGTCCCTCTCGTCGCCGCGGAGGTACCTGTACTCGACGTGGGGGTAGCCTATGTGGAGGACTCCCCAGAGCTTGGCGAGCCTCCTGAACTTGTCGCCGAGGGCCTGGAGCAACTCCTCCACCGTCTGGCCGCGCAGGGCTTTCACCATCTGCTCCTCGCTTATCTCCCCCCTCGCTGCGAGGGCTTTGATGTAGCGTTCCACCTGCCTTCTCGGCGGCGCCTTGCCGACGTGGCTGACGGGGACGTGGCCCCTGACGTATATCTTGCCTCCCACCATGCCGCTGGCTATGTAGCGGCCGACGCGGCCGAGGGCTACTATCACGCCGCCGGCCATGAACTCTGCCAGGTAGTCGCCCGCGTCGCCCCGCAGCACTATGGTGCCGCCCTTCATCTGTACGCCGAGCCTGTTACCCGCGTCTCCAAGTATGTGGAGCTCGCCGCTCCTCATAGCCTGGCCCGCTGAGTCGCCCACGCTCCCGTATACTATGACGCGGCTGTCCTCCATACTGTCTCCAAGGTCCTCCTGGGCCTGCCCGTATATCCTCGCCTCGAGGCCCCTCACCAGGTTGAGGGAGGCGTTGCCCACCACGCCCCACAGCTCGAGCCTGCCGGGCCCCAGGCCGTTGGCCACGTAGCGGTGGCCCTGGAGGTTGTAGGCTGCCGCGCGGCCCGTCCTCTCGAGCATAGCGGCGAGGGCCTGGTTGAGCTCCACCCTGTTCATCTTGGAGGCGTCGACCGCCCATGGGGGCGGCTGGGGGGCGGGGTACTCCTTCCAGCTTGTCAGCCCTCGCGCCTCCATCTCGCCGTCGGGGTAGACTACTATGTAGCCGCCGCCGCGGAGCATCACCGGCCTAGCCCTGGGGTCCATGGCCTTTACTGCTGCGGCCTCGCTTGCGAGGTAGACGGTCTCGCCGACCTTGGCGTAGTAGAGTGGGCGGAAGTGGTGCCTGTCGACGAACGCTGAGAACACTGGGCCGTGGAGGGTGCCGTGGATGTAGATTACGGCGTAGGGGCCGTCGAGCCTGGCCCACCTGGGGCCCCTGCCGTAGACCATGGCTTCGACGACGTCGAGGGGGTTGGCGCCGTCCCTGTAGAGCATCTCGACTATATATGCTATAGCCTCGCTGTCGTTGCCGGTGAAGCTTGTGAGGCCCATGCCGTACATTATCAGCCTCTTGTTGGCGCCGTAGCTGCTGAGGTCGCCGTTGTGCACTATCACCGTCTCCCCCGCGCTGAACGGGTGGGCGAGCCAGGGCTGGAAGCCGGGGCTGTTGGTGGGGTAGCGGGTGTGGCCTATCCACACTCTCCTCTCCTCGCCTCCGCGCAGCCCGTAGGCCTCGGCTACCTCGCGGGGCCAGCCTATGCTCTTCCAGACCTCGAGCGTGCGGCTGGCCTGGAGGAACCAGAGCCTCGACAGGTCGGCGGGGGTGGGGTAGTCGTTGAGCAGCGCCTCCACCACCTCGACGCCGTGGCCGAGCCTGGCCAGCACGTGGCTGCCGTTGGCGCCGAGGCGCTCGAGCAGCTCCTGGAGGGCCTGCTCGTCCCTGCCCCTGCGGAGGAACACCCTCGCCCGCACCTTGCCGCCGGGCTCGGGGCTGTAGGCCGCCATGCCGGCGCCGTGCTCGGTGCCCCTGTCCCTCATGGCCTCGAGGCTGGCGAGGAGCTTGGAGAGGGGCTCTACGCCCCCGTCGAGCCTGGCCACACCGGCTATGCCGCACACGGCCCGGTCACCTCCCCGCCACTGCCACGTCGAGCCTCCGGGCAACCTCGCCGTCGAGGCTGCGGAGGAGCCACCGGTTGCCCTGGAGGCTCTGGTAGCTCGTCAACCCGCCCGCCCCCATGAGGAGGCGGAGCTCCCAGCCGAGCTCGATGAGGGTGTTCTCGTAGGCCTCCCTCCTCCTCTCGTAGGGCTCCCCCGCGAGTTTCCGGCTGAGCCAGCGGAGGCTTCTCCGCACAACCACTATGTCGGCTCCGAGGGCGACGAGCTTGTAGACGTCGGCGGCGTGGCGTAGGTCGCCGGCGGCGACGAGGGCGACGGTGTCGCGTATCCCGTCCCTCCAGTAGCCGTCGTCGAGCCTTACTATCCACTCCTCGAGCCATGGCTTGCTCCTTCCGAGGCGGCCGCGCAGCTCCTCGTCCACTATCACCACCGTGGTGCCCGGCGGGGGCTCGCTGCCCGGTGGCACGGCCGCGGCGTAGGGGCGTTCGAGCAGCTCGCAGTCCAGCGGGTAGCCCAGCGCCTCCGCCGCCTCCCGTAGGGCGGGGTCTATGCAGGGGACCCCTATGGGGGCCTCGTAGACTGTGCCGTCGGGGAGCCTTACGCTGATGTCTATCTCCTCGCGGTATGGGTCCACGGGGGGCCTGGTCACCTGCGCGGCCTCGATGCGGAGCAGGTCTATGGGCCTCTCCGCCGGCGCCGTGTAGCCGGGCACGTAGCCGCCCATGCCGAGCACGGGGGTCTTAGCCTCCGCGTAGACCTCCCTGGGGACGGGCTCCTCGCGGGGGTCGCCGTACCAGGCCACGCTGCCCGGCTCCGCCAGCTCCACCCCGAGGACGCTCGCCACCTCCGGGTCGGCGTTGTGGAGGCGTAGCAGCTCGCGGCGGCCGCGGAGCTTGTGGAGGCTGTCCTCGCCGAGGAGGTAGGTGAACAGCTTGAGGCCTCGCTCGACGGCGCGGAGCCAGTTCACAGTCCTCGCCACCGCCCAGTCTATGTCGAGGCGGAGGGGGCTGTCGAGGCTGTTGGTGAGGGCGGTGGGGCACTTGCCGGTGTTGCAGAGGTGGCACATTATGCAGCCCATCGCTATCAGCGCCGCCGTGCCCATCATAGCCATGTCGGCGCCCAGCAGGACGAGCTTTAGTATATCCTCGGCGGCGCTGACCATCCCCCCGCCTATCACTATGAAGCCGTCGCGGAGCCCGTTGTCCACGAGGAGGTCGTGGACTACGGGGACGGCATAGTCGATCGGTATCCCTATGTGGTCCCTCACTATCTTCGGGGTGGCGCCGGTGCCTGCGCCGGCGCCGTCCACTATTATCCCCATAGCGTCCGCCCTGGCGGTGCCCAGGGCCACGAAGCCGACCTGGTTCGTCGCGGCCGTCTTGACGAGGACGGGCTTCCCGGTGAACTCCCGGAGCATCCTGACGCGCTGGGCGAGGTCCTCGATGCTGTATATGTCGTGGTGGGGCGCGGGGCTGAGGGCCTCGGTGCCCGGGGGGAGGCGGCGGAGCTTCGCTATCTCCCCGACGACCTTCCTGGAGGGGAGGTGGCCGCCTATCCCGGGCTTGGCGCCCTGGCCTATCTTTATGTTGACCGCTATGCCCCTGCGGAGCATGTCCCGGTCAACGCCGAAGCGGCCGCTGGCCCACTGGATGACGATGTTCCTGCTCTTCGCCACCTCGGGGTGGAGGCCGCCCTCTCCCACCCCCACCACTGCGCCCGCCGCGTCGGCGGCCCTGGCGAGGGCTATGTTGGGGTTGCCGCTGAGCGCGCCGAAGCTCATGTCGCCGAGGTAGACGGGGACCCGGAGCTTCACCCCGGCGAAGTCGAGGCCCACGTCCACGTCCAGCCTGTCTATCCCCTCGGGGCCCAGCTTCTCGGCTAGAGCCTTCACCTCCTCGGGCTTTATCCCCAGAACCTCGAGGCGGTCGAGCAGCCTACCCCTACGGGAGACGCCGGTGTAGAGGGGCTCCTCGAGCCCGTGGAGGGCGGCGTGGCGTATCCGCTCTATCCTCCAGCGCTCCCAGAACTCGGGCCCCGCGGCCCCCCCGACCGGGGGGAGGTACTTGTTGAGGAGCCGTATCCGCACCGCGCGGGCCAAGACTGCGCCCCCATAGGTGGCTGGCCCCCGGTGCTCCCACCGCTTTATCTGCTAGCCGGCCACTCCACAGTTCTCATCAACTGTTGTGCGGTTAGCCGGCGCGGGGCTCAACAGGTTACCCCCACCCCTCCGCCGGGCCGGCGGCGGGGGCCGGGAGCGTTGAAGGGGGGCGTCGAGGTCGAGGCCAAGATAATGCTCGACTCCTGCACGGAGCTGGGCCGCGTCCGGGAGAGGCTGCGGGGGCTCGGGGCGGCCCTGGAGGGGGAGGTGTTCGAGGAGGACATCTACTACCAGCACCCCTGCCGCGACTTCGCCGAGACCGACGAGGCCCTCCGCCTCCGCCGCGCGGGGGGGACGGTGGAGCTGACCTACAAGGGCCCCAAGAGGCTCGTCGGAGGCTCCAAGGCCAGGGAGGAGGTCACCGTCCGGGTGGACCCGGGGGAGGCTGAGAGGCTCGACAGGCTACTCGACCGCCTGGGGTTCAGGAGGGCGGCCAGGGTGGCCAAGAGGCGCGAGTACTACAGGCTGGGCAGCGTCTCGGTGAGCCTCGACGAGGTCGAGGGGTTGGGCTGCTTCGTAGAGATAGAGTACCGGGGCGGGGGCGGGGTCGAGGAGGCTTCGAGGAGCATCGAGGAGGCGGCTGAGAGGCTGGGGCTGCGGGGGAAGCCCAGGGTGTACAAGTCCTACCTTGAGCTGCTGCTGGAGCGGAGTCGCTCCACGATGCGGGGGTAGAGGCTGCGCAGCAGCTCCTCGTCGAGCACCCCGTGGCCCATGTAGGTGACGGGGGAGACCCAGCCGGGGCTGTAGGCTAGTATGACCACTAGGAAGGGCCTCCCCGTCCTCGGGTCCCGGAGGGTGACCTGGTAGAGGCCCTCCTCCACCTCCTCCACCTCGGCCTCCG
>JAADFC010000113.1 GCA_013153105.1 Thermoproteota archaeon | reverse complement strand
GCTATCCAGGGTGTCAGCAGCTCGAGGCGGCGGCCGCAGAAGGGGCAGCGGTAGTGGAGCCTCTTGGCGTCCGCCGCGCAGAAGTAGGCTTCATAGCGGTCCTTACAGTGGGGGCAGACGTAGACTATGTCCATGGTCGTGTTGAGCTTGGTGGCGCATATCCTACACTTGACCATGACCCAGCCGAAGTGGCCGGAGGCGTTTATCCCCTTCAGGCCCGCCGTGGACACGCCGCATCACACCCCGCGAAGCCCGCCGCCGGAGGCGCCGCGTCTATAACCGTTCTCCGCCCCTAGGCCCCGGCTACGGGGGCCGCTGACGACAGCGCTCTTCGCCGAAGCGCCGGCGCCGGAGAGGTTCTCCGGCGGGCAGCCGCGTGTGGAGAGGCTGGGATTGCCGAGGCCCCCGAAGGGGGATGGCGTCTACCCTGAGAGCTTCGCCAGCCTCACCCGGAGGACGCCAGCCTCCGGGTCGTACTCGGCTAGAGCGTAGCGCCCGGCGTTGAGCGGTCCGGGGTTGACCGCGGCCACACCCTCCACAGACGCTACTCCCCACGACTCGTGTATGTGGCCGGTTGCCAGGAGCAGCAGGCGGCCTGCCTCCGCGGCGAGTATCCTGCGCAGCGCGCGGCTGCCCACGTACTCGCCCCCGGCGACGCGGTCCAGCCCGCTGCTGTGGGGCGGCGTGTGTACAACCAGGACCACAGGCGAGCCCTCCGGGGCCTGGGAGAGGGCTTGCGACACCAGTTTCTCCAGGGTAGCGTCGTCATACTCGAATGGCGTGTTGAACGGCGTGTAGATGGAGCCTCCCGCGCCCGCGAATACGAGGCCCTCCACGCTTGCTGCCCTACCGTGGACGTTCACGCCGGGAGCCTCGGCTTCCAGGAGCTTGGGGCTGTCGCAGTTGCCAGGCACCCACACGAGTTCGCCTCCCTGGGAGGCGAGCGTCTCCAGTATCTCCACCGCCTCCTCGACCGAGCCACACTCGGCTATATCGCCGGCGACCACCGTCACGTCGCGCGACACGTCCTCTAGCCTCTTAGCCTTGCCCAGGGCACCGTGGATATCCGAGACTATGAGGAGCCTAGTCATAGCCGCCATGGCTGGGGGCCTCCTGGGAGCCGCCTCCGCTGGGGCTCGTCGCAGGCAGCTCTGCTTAAATCCGAAGCTTCGTCGGCCCCCCGGTCTGCCGCGTGGGGCCCCGAGCAGCGGCGCCCCCTCGGCAGGCTTGGACGGCGGCCTTAGAGGCTGGAGATAGCTGGGCCTGTCTGGAGGGTAAAGCCTTGGCCTGGAGGAACATAATGGCGTCTATCGTTAGGGCGTCGCTTGACTACGTCGGGGAGTGCCTGGGCACAGACCCTTCTGAGTGTGCGCGGAGGCTGATAGCTAGCGCTGACGCAGTCTACAGCCCCCTACGCCCTGTCGACTCCGGCTTCGGCGAGGCGAGGAAGATAGCGAGCACCCTAGCGTCTATCATAGCCAACGCCTTCATATCCATGGCGGAGTCGAAGCTGGGCGGGGACGCGCTCACATTCCTAGGAGAGGTGGCGGCCCGCCTGCGCGAGGAGGCCAAAACCGGCGAGACCTTTGCCCGCGAGGTCCTGGAGCGGGCGGGGGCGGGATTGGTCGAGCCCTCGGTGTCGAAGGAGGCGAGGGAGAGCCTCGTCAGCGATATAGTCGAGTACGTGGAGCCCCCGCAGCCCGCCACGTGGAGGCGGCGCAGGAGCCCGCCGCGGCGGCCGGACCCAAGGCAGAGGCTCCGGCGGCTGCTCCGCGAGCTGGGGAGGAGGGACCCGCTCCTAGCCAGGGAGCTGGGCCAGCTGCTCAGGAGCCTCGGCGTCCCCGCCTAGCATCCTCCGCCGTCTCACCCTCCTCCGCGGCCAGCCGGTCGTGAAGGAGGCTCCCCACCGCTATGAGCCCGGCAGCGGCGGCGTACTCTGTCGACAGCGTTATACCCGGCGCCACGTCAACCACGAGGTCCGCGAACCTGTACACGCCCTCGGGTATACCCTCACGCGAGCCGAAGAGGAGGTTGACTCTCCTGCCGCTTCTAACCAGTCTGTACAGCTCGTCCGCTACCCTGGAGATGGGCTCGCCCTCCGGCTCGAACACGATTATAACCTCTCTGCGGCGGCTCCGGACCAGCTGGTAGAGGTCCTGCAGCCTGACCGGCACGCGCCACGCCTCACGCCCATAGCTCCGGCGCTGTATCTCGTAGCGGGACTGTATACCCTCAAACACGCCCTCGAGGAAGACCTTCAGCTGCTCCGCGTCCACAAGCCCTATAGGCGCTACGACCAGCTCGCCCACCTCGAAGTTCTGCACCTCCCTGCCGACACGGACGCCCATAGTCCTGCAGGCATCGAGCGGGCCCAGGTAGGGCATTTGGACGACGCTCATCCTCCGGAACAGCCTGTAGAGCGGGTACTTGCCGGGCTTCATCTTGCGCCACTCGACGCTACCCGGGTAGAATGCTATGAAGGCGCGGTCGGCGATTATCTCGACTGCCACAACCCAGTCGGGCTGGCGTAAGTTCACACTCGCGCCCGTCACCTTTCTCACAGCGTCGCCGACGACAACATTGACATCTATACTCGTGAAGCTGTGCCTTCCGCGGCGCGTGGTCCTGACCGCGAACGTGTCGTCGGAGCCTATGTACCTCGGCGCGAGCCTCGCCGCCACCTCAGCTATCTCCTTCGGGTCCGCAGGCGCACAGCCCTCCACAACAATGACCTTCTCCGCCTCCGGCACCTGCTCCTCTATGAGCCTCGCCAGCTCCCTCTTATCGCGGGACGGCTTTACCAGCACCAGGCCCCTGAACCCCCTCGGAGCCGCTACAACCTCCGCCTGCGGATCTAGCTCCTCGATGTAGCTTGCCGCAACGTTCTCCATGCCGAGAACAGTCTTGACAAGTATGTAGTCGCACTCGCCCTTCTGGGCCTGCAAAAGCGGGTACACCCAAGGGGTTGGGGTGTGGTATAGCGGAAAGGCTACCTTATCTCGTACATGAGCGGGGACACTACGACGGCCGGCTGCGGCTTGCCGTCGGGGCCGGGCACGGTCAGCAGCTTGGACTTGTATATCTCGACCTTCCTCAGCGGGTATATCTTCTTGGCCTGCTCGAATATCTCGTTGGCCAGCTGGCCGAAGAGCATCGCCTGTATCAGCTCGTCGAACGTCATCTCCGCACTACGCTTGACGATAATGTCACCCATTATCTTCCTTATCGCCTTCTTCTGGCTCGTCTTACACCTATACGTGGTCAGGACCACGCCGGTTATGCGTAGCCCGTAGCCGTCCTTGGTGGTCACATTATATATGCCCTGCACCTTGCTGCTCTTGCGGCGTATGAGGCTCTTCATATAGTCCCTCGCGAGTTCGTGGCCCTTAAACCGGGTGTATGCCTTGAGGTTCTCCTCGTCGACGTCTATAATCTGGAAGTAGAGGTGCACGTGTACGAGGGAGAAGTCGCCGGTTATATCGTATAGGGTCGTCTCCATGACGCGGCCTATGAGCTTCCTCGGGTCGTCCGCGGGGGTCGTGCCGAGGGTTACGTTGCCGAAGACCTGCGGGGCGACTACCTCGTACCACTTCTTGAGCCGCCACTTATCCCTCGTCCTGACAGCCCTTCGGCTCATAGCCTAGCCCCCTGGAGGCCGGGCGGCCAGTCCCGAGCGGACTATAAAGTCTTAGCAGCCTCCTCCAGGCTTCGGAGCAGCGCATAGGTGACTGATAGCAGCTCGTCGATAGTGTTGCGGAGGCTGCCCAGCCTGGCGGCGCCGCCGGCCACCTCCACGGTTATCACCAGGTCACCGTCGTCCACCTCTTCGCGTATCTTAAGCCACTCCGGCGCCTCCAGGTCGTCGGGGCGTAGCGCCTCGGCCACAGCCCTCGCACGCTCCCGCCCTAGGCCATGCACCCTTATCACAGCACGCAGCCTAGCCCCGCTAGCATCGGGCCTCGTGGAGCCTTGCATAGGGCGTCCCCTCCAGGTACTCCAGGCACCCTCTCCCAACAAGCTCGCTGAGCTGGCTGAAGCCTATACGGTCAACCGCAAACTCGAGGGGGACCAGGAGCCCCTCCGGGGTCTCGAGCAGCGGCAGCGCCTCCGGGTGTACCACACCCAGGCGCCTAAGCTCATTGGCCAGCAGCAGGCCGCACCCCCTCTGGGGGATGCGAAGCGTCTGCACGCCCGCCAGCCTCGGCCCCTGCTGGAGCCCCGCCTCGAGGAGCTGGACGACAGACGCGGCCAGCCCGTCGAACGAGCGCATGTAGTGGGTATAGGCGTCGGATGCCACATGCTGCTCTGCATGGAGGAGGCTGTAGACGCGTCCGAGCCCCGCGTCTGAAGCGTAGCAGGCAAGCACCGCAGCGGCCTCCCGTAGGTCGGGAAGCGGGGCACGACGGCTGTAGTAGTTGAAGCCTATCACCTCCGTGGGCCTCCGCGGCACGCGGCTGCGCTGCTTAAGCAGGTCGTACAGCTTCTCGCCTAGGACGACCACAGCCTCGTCCGGCGCCTCGTCCGACGTCTTGCCCAGGAGGGGCTTCAGCCTCGGGTCCCCCTCGAGGAACCTACGCGCCGCGTCCGGGTTGCCGCTTAACCCCGGCAGGAGCGGGAGGACTGTGGAGGAGAGAGCCTCCTCCGTCGGCAGCTCCTTCCAACGAGCAAGCCGGAGGGTGAAGAACGCCTCCACTATGTTCTCGAGCGTGAGCACCTCTATGAGGCTCGCCTCCAGCCCCTCTATCTCACCCTTCTTACCCCTGTCAAGCCCCCTCCATATAGCGGACGCGATAGCGTAGACGGCCAGGTAGCCTACCACCGTGAGCTCCGACAGCACGCCCGCCATTAGCCCTGCTACGCTGGTGTCGGTAGAGGACGTGACGGGGACCTGGAGTATGCCCTGCGGCCTCTCGCCAACACCGACCAACGCCGCGGGCCGCCTCGGCTTGAGCTGCTCCACGACCACGGCAGGGTAGCCCACGAGAAGGCTAGGCTCCTCAAGCTCCCTAGGGGGGACGGGCGTAAAGTAGACGACATGCTCAACGTTAAACCTCTCGAATATACTCGCGGCGAGACTGGATGCTATAGAAGCGTCAAGGCTGGGGAACGCGTAGACCGCTATGTAGCCATACTCTTTGATTATAGCCGAAAGCTGGCTTGCAGTCGGGCGGAGGAGGCTGACCTCCTTCTCTCCGATGACCCTCGCAAAAGCCTCGTCAAGGCTCAAACCAGCCGGCCCCGCGGGAGGCGGGCCTGCGGGCTATACGCGGGTAAAACCCTGCACGCCGCGCGCCCTGGAGGGGAGGACAGTTTAGCACTTCTCCTCCCGGTAGAGGCCGCCTGC
Source organism: Thermoproteota archaeon (assembly GCA_013153105.1). GTDB lineage: Archaea > Thermoproteota > Thermoprotei_A > Sulfolobales > Pyrodictiaceae > QNYQ01. Next base: position 983 of record JAADFC010000113.1, on the reverse strand, counting down.
CACTATCAGCTTGGCCTGGCGCGGGTCGTACTTCCAGTCCTCGGGGAGCTTGCCCTCGCGCTTATAGTAGTCGGCTATCCTCCTAATCTTAGCCTCGAGATCCAGCAGCCCCTTCTTCGCATGCGTATCCTTGGGGTGCTCCTCGAGGTGCCTCCTGAGGTTCACCGCCTTCTCGATGAGCCTAAACAGGTCCTCGGGTACCACGAGCTTCATGCACCGCTCCTCTAGCACGTCGACAATACTCTTGCCGAGTATCGGCTTCACCAGTGGAATGCCGAACTGGTCGCGGAGTATGATCCCTATCATGCTCGGCCCGTAGCCCTTGCGGGCGAGGTCTACTATTATCTCCTCTATCTCCTCGGGGTCGTACTGGACCCACTTGGGTATCGACGGGCTCGCAGGCCGGGTAGAGTGGGAGCGACCCTTCTTTCTCCGCTTGCCTGCCATCTCCGCACACCTCCCGTCCCGGCGAGCAGGAGCCCCCGCCCAGTCCCTCTGGGGGCGAGCCCCCGCCCCCGGGGGGTTGCGCTGAGGGCCGGTGCTGGCGGGGCGGCGCCGCGGCGGGTCTAAATAGCTTAGAGTCTATGTTCCAGCCAGGAGCAGAGCTTCCTTGCAGCCCTGGCGCGGTGGGAGTACATGTTCTTCTCCTCTATGTTCATCTCCGCGAACGTCTTATCCGCGCCTTCGGGTATGAATATGGGGTCGAAGCCGAAGCCGCCGCTGCCCCGGGGCTCCGCGGCTATGGAGCCCTTCACTTCGCCGCGGAACAGCTGGACTCCCCAGGGGCCCGCGTAGGCTATGACGGACACGAATCTCGCCGCGCGGTTCTCCTCGCCCTCGAGGAGCCTCAGTATCCCGTGCACGCCTATAGTCTTGTAGACGTAGCTGCTGTAGGGCCCTGGGAATCCGGAGAGCGCGTCTACGAAGAGGCCCGCATCCTCCACCGCGACGGGCGTCCCGGTGAGCGCGTAGGCGGCCGCCGC
>JAADFC010000131.1 GCA_013153105.1 Thermoproteota archaeon | reverse complement strand
CCACGAGCCGGGCTGGATGATGCTCGCCCCCTACCTCGCGCTGGGCGTGGCCAGCCTGGGGATGGGCCTGGCGTGGCCGTGGCTGGCGGGGCTGCTGGGCCACGCCGTGGGGGGCCACGCGCCCCACGGGGAGCCGCTGCTCGTCGCTGCGGGGACCGCCGCCTCCGCCGCGGGGCTGGGGGTGGCGGTGCTCCTCTACAGCCGGGGGCTGCTGCCGAGGCGGGTTGAGGAGCTGCCGCTGCCCGCGAGGCTTGTCCACGGCTTCCTCTACGACAGGTGGCTGATCAACAGCCTGATCTACCGGCTTGTCGTCTACCCCGGGGCGGCGGCGTCTAGGCTGCTGGCCAGGCTGGACGCTCTGCTCGACAGCGTGGTCCACGAGGGGGTGCCGTGGCTGTTCCGCCGCCTGGTCCGGGCTGCGGCGCTGCTGGAGGCGGGCTACGACGAGGCTATCCACGTGGAGGCCCCGAGGCTGGCGGCGTCGGCGAGCGCTGCGGTGAGGAGGCTTCAGAGCGGGGATGTGAGGGACTACATGACCTACTTCACGGCTGGCATGGTTTTCGCCGCTGTGGTCTCCGCGCTTGTGATAGCCTTCGTGCTCGCCGCCTAGAGGGGGTGGCTGGGGGTGGCGGTGCTGGAGGCTGCCGTGGCGGAGCCCGCGAGGGCGGTTGAGCTGGGTACGCTGCTCGTCGTCGCCGCCTACGCGTTCACGGGCCTTGTCTCGCCGCTGCTGGGGCCGAGGCTGGCGAGGCTCAGCCTCTACGCCTCCACCGGCGTCGCCCTCGCCGCCGCCGCGTATGCCACGCTGAGGATAGCCCCGCTGGGGGGCTACGTGGTCGGGTTCGACGGGGCCGTGGTTGTCGACACCTTCGCGGTGTACATGCTCTCCACCGCCGTCATAGTGTTCGCGCTTGCCGCCGTGGCTGCCCGGGGGGTGGTGGACCGCTGGGAGGCCGGCGAGGCGTTCTACGCCGTTGCGGGCCTCATGGCGCTGGGCATCATAATGCTCGGCCTGAGCAGGGTGCTGTACCTCGTCTACATCGCCTGGATACTCGCCGCCGTCTCGAGCTACGTGCTGATAGCCCTCTACCGGGACGACTGGAGCGCTGAGGCCGCGATGAAGTACGCTGTAACCGGCGCGGTGGCCACCATAGTCCTGCTGCTCGGCGTCATACTCTACTACACCGTCGCCGGCAGCCTCGCGATAAGCGACAGGCTGCTGGTCCGGGACCCGCTGCTGGTCACGCCGGTCGTCACCCTCCTAGCGGTGGCCGTGGGGTTCAAGATGGGCGTGGTACCGTTCCACGGGTGGCTGGTCGACGTGTACGGGAATGCTAGGCCGCTCGTGGTAGCCATAGCTAGCGCCGCCGCCAAGGTGCTGGCGGCGCTGCTGATAGTGCGGCTGATAGCCCCGTTCGCGGCGGCGACGCCGGAGATAGTGCTGTGGGTCGCCTCGGTCCTCGCCGTGATAACCATGACCTACGGCAACGTGGGCGCACTGCTCACGGTCCGGGATAGCCCTCAGAAGATGCTGGCGTACAGCAGCGTGGCCCAGGCGGGCTACATACTCGCGGCTGTGGCCGCGCTGGCCAAGTTGCCCGGCGTGGACAACCAGGCGGCGATAGCGGGTATAGCGATACACACCAGCGCCTACGTGCTCTCCAAGCTCGCCGCCTTCCTCGCCCTCGACGCGGGCTGCCGCTACCCCGGCTGCAGCTGGGAGCAGCTGCGCGGCCTCGCCTGGAGCCGCCCCTACGCCGCCGCCGCGCTGACGGTGGCGGCTGCGAACCTGGCGGGAGCCCCGCTCACCCTCGGCTTCTGGGGGAAGCTCTACATCGTCCTAGCCGCCGTCTCAGCCTCCAAGCTGCTGGCGGCCGCCGCCGTGGCCAATATAGCGGTCTCAGCCTTCTACTACGGCTACCTCATCTACCAGCTCTTCCTCCCCCGCCGCGGAGGGGGCGAGTGGCAGGTGTCGACCCGGGAGCTTGCAGCAGCCGCGGCGGCGCTGCTGACCATAGTCCTCGCGCTGGCGCCCCAGCAGGGGTACGGGCTCGCGGTCTACGCCTACACCCCCGCCGCGCCCCCCTAGAGATATGGGCTGGGCGGCCCGCGTGGGAGGCCTGGGGGCTGGGGCAGCCGTGGCCGCGAGGCCCTGGCCGGGCGACTGGAGGAACGGGCTTATACTCGTGGGCAACCTGGAGGAGGCCGCCCGGCGGGCGGCGAGGTGGCTTGTCGAGAGGACCCCGATAAGGAGCCTCCGCGACTGGGCGACGAGCTTCAGCCTCTGGCCGGTCCACCTCACCACCAGCTGCTGCGGCGCCGAGTTCGCGGCCCTCTACGGGCCCCGCTACGACGCTGAGAGGCTGGGCTCGCTCCCCTTCACCCACGCGCGCAACACTAACCTGATACTCATAGAGGGCACACTGACGCGTAAGATGGCCCGCGTGGCCAGGGTGACCTGGGAGCAGATGCCCTGGCCCAAGTTCGTGATAGCCATGGGCGCCTGCGCTTTCACCGGCGGCGTGTTCTACAACAGCTACAACGTCGTCATGGTACAGGATATACTCCCCGTCGACTACTACGTGCCCGGCTGCCCGCCGCCCCCCGACGCGGTGGCGAGGGCGCTGGTGAGGCTGCAGGAGAGGGTGAGGAGGGGCCAGTGGAGGCCCCGCGACGTGGAGGACAAGAGGAAGCTTGAGGAGCTGATGAAGCCCGTCTACAGCGAGGCGAGGCTCTGGATGGACTCGGTGGAGAGGGAGCGGCTCCAGGAGACGGGGTGAAGCCGCGGGGGGTGGAGGCTCGTGGCTCTCGACGCGCTGGTAGCCCTAACCGTGGCGGGCCTAGCCGTGGCGGCGCCCACGCTGCTCGCCGTGGCGTTCCTCCGGCTCGCCACCCGGGGCCCAGGCGCCCCCATGAAGGAGGCCCGGTTCGAGGCCGGCAACCCGCCACGGGGCCCGGGCCGGTTCCCCGCGCTCTACCAGTACCTCGGCTACGTGCTCATGTTCATAGCCCTCGACCCGGTGTTCATGCTCCTCTTCGTCCTCCCCTCCGGGACTGGGAGGTGGATGGAGGCCCTGCTCCTCAGCCTAGCCTCAGTCGCCGTCCTGCTCCCCCCGCTGGCGTACGCGCTGCGCTACGCTAGGAGGCCGGAGTACTGGAGGCTCCAGAGCCCCGGCGGGGAGGAGCACCACTAAGAGACCGGGCCCTCCCCGTCTGGGGGTGCAGGCCTCCGGCCGGGGTGCGCGCCGTGGCGGACGGCGAGATACGCGTGGACGGCTACATAGTGCTCCGGGACAGGCTCTACACTGAGAGCGACGAGTGGGTCAAGGTGGAGGATGGGGTGGCCACTGTCGGGATAACGGACTACGCGCAGAAGAAGCTCCGCGACATAGTCGGCGTGGAGCTGCCCGAGCCGGGGAGGAGAGTGAAGAGGGGCGAGACGGTTGCTGCGATAGAGTCCATCAAGGCCGCGGCGGACGTGTACGCGCCTGTCTCGGGGGAGGTGGTGGAGGTCAACGAGAGGCTCTACGACGAGCCCGAGCTGCTCAACAGGGACCCCTACGGGGAGGGGTGGATGTTCAGGATAAAGCTCGAGGACCCCTCCGAGCTGGAGTCCCTGCTGCCCCCCGAGAAGTACGTGGAGAGGATAAAGCGGGAGGAGGGCCTCTCCTAGCCCCCAAAGCTGCCGCCGGCCCCAGGAGCATGCAGCCACCTTTTTCACCGCGTTAAACTAGTGACCCCCACGCAGCTTCTCCGGGGAGCCGCGGAGAGGCTCGGGACGCGGGGTGGCGCTCCCATGGCCGACGAGAGGGGCGGCGAGCCTGAGAGGCATGAGGTCATCGTGATAGGCGCCGGCATCGCGGGGCTGACCGCGGCCCTCTACCTGGCGCGTCAGGGTGTGGACGTGCTAGTGGTCAGCAAGGACCTTGGGGGCCAGCTGCTCCAGGCCACGATAATCGAGAACTACCCGGGCATAGAGGCTATCAAGGGAGTCGACCTGGCTATGAGGGTGGAGAAGCAGGCCAAGACCTTCGGCGCCAAGACAAGGTACGGCGAGCTGATAACCAGGATAGAGAGGCTAGACGACGGCACCTTCCTGCTGGAGAGCAGCAGGGGCAAACGCTACCAGGCTGAGGCGGTGATACTAGCCTTCGGCAAGACCCCCAAGAAGATGGGGGTCCCCGGCGAGGACCAGTACGACGGCCGCGGGGTGAGCTACTGCACCATCTGCGACGGCCCCCTCTACAGGGGCAAGAACACTGTAGTGGTAGGCGTAGGGGACCAGGGCCTGGAGGCAGTGGCGCTCCTCGCAGGGCTCTGCCCCAAGGTCTACTACGTGACCCCCACCAGGCTCTTCGGCGACCCAGACCTCATAGCCAGGATAAAAGCGGCGCCCAACGTGGAGATACTCGAGAACCACGAGCCCGTCGAGGTGCTCGGCGACGGGAGAAAGGTAACCGGGCTAGTGGTCAGGGACAAGAAGACCGGCGAGACCAGGAAGCTGGAGGTGGAGGGCGTATTCGTCGAGCTAGGCTACGAGGCCAAGACGGAGTTCGTAGCACACCTGGTGGACAGGAACGAGCAGGGCGAGATAATAGTGGACAAGATGGGCCGCACCAAGACGCCAGGCCTCTTCGCCGCCGGCGACGTGACGGACATACCCTTCAAACAGGCCGTCATAAGCGCAGGCGACGCCGCCAAAGCAGCCCTGGCAGCCTTCAACTACCTCCAGAAGAGGAGGGGCAAGCAGGTCGAGATAAGGGGCGACTGGAAGAAGACCGGCAAGGTGAAACCCAAGGTCAGCATGAGGCTAGGCCTCAAGAAGAGAAAGGAGCAATAGCAGCCGCGGACACGCCACGGAGGCAGCCAATTCGTACACTCCTTTTCCCTCACAGCCTTCCGGGGCAGGAGCTTTCGCCGGGAGGCTGAGCAGCTCGCAGCCCTGGCCGAATGCTACCCCGACGTGGAGGTCTTCATTAATAGGGGTCTAGACGTGGGCGACCTCGATAAGCTCGTCAATGCATGCAACGCGTTGAGGAAGCTAGCCGACATGGCATCGACGGTTCTCTCAGTATAGCCCGCCTGGAGCCTCCCCCTGAGGGCTCCTCCCTGGGGCGGCGGTAACATGTATCCCGGGGGCCCGCGTGTATTCCCTGCCTCTGGGGCTGGGTCTTGGCGAGCCTGTCTGAGCCCCGGCAGCAGAGGCCGAGCGACGAGGAGCTGCTGCGGAAGCCGTATGTGAGGGAGGCGGTGCTCTGGGAGCCCGTCGAGGTGAAGGGGAAGAAGGGGTATGTACGCTGCGACCTCTGCGCGAGGCGCTGCATAATAGCGCCGGGCAAGTATGGCGTGTGCGGGGTCCGCAAGAACATCAACGGGAAGCTGTACACGCTGGTCTACGGGCTGCTGACCGCTATGAATATAGACCCTATCGAGAAGAAGCCCCTGTTCCACTTCGAGCCCGGCAGCAGCGTGTTGTCAATAAGTACTGTGGGCTGCAACTTCTTCTGCCAGTTCTGCCAGAACTGGGAGATAAGCCAGAGCCGCCTCGAGCGCGGCCTCTACGGCCGCTACACGCCGCCGGAGGAGGTGGTGGCTAAGGCGCTGGAGTTCGGCGCCGACGGGATAGCCTACACCTACAACGAGCCCACGATATTCATGGAGTACATGCTAGACGTGGCCAAGCTCGCCAAGGAGAAGGGGCTCTTCAACGTAATGGTGACCAACGGCTACGCCACACCCGAGGCTATAAGGCTCATAGGCCCCTACATGGACGGCGTCACCGTAGACTTCAAGGCCAGCGGGAACAGGGAGTTCTACCGGAAGTTCATGTTCGTACCAGACCCCGACCCCATCTACGACGCGATACTCGAGATGAAGCGGCAGGGCTGGTTCATAGAGATAACGGACCTCATAGTACCCAAGTACGGCGACCGGGAGGAGGACCTCCGCCGCCTGGCAAGGTGGATAATAGACAACCTCGGCCCCGAGACCCCATTCCACCTCCTCAGGTTCCACCCGGACTACAGGATGACAAACGTCCCCCCGACACCCGTGGAGACCCTGGAGAAGCTGGCAAAAATAGCGATGGAGGAGGGGCTAAAACACGTCTACATAGGCAACGTGTGGGGCCACCCCCTCGAGAACACCTACTGCCCCCAGTGCGGCTACCTCGTCATCGAGCGCCGCGGCTTCCAGATACTAGCCTGGAGGCTCACCCGGGACAACCGCTGCCCCAAATGCGGCTACAAGCTGAACATCCGCGGCCGCTACCACGGAGGCAGCGGCACCATAACCCCACTCCTACTCTAGCCCCGCCACCCCACCCTCACCCGCCAAGCTTC
>JAADFC010000071.1 GCA_013153105.1 Thermoproteota archaeon | reverse complement strand
CCCAGCGCGAAGAGGAGAGCAGCAGCCAGGGGCTGGTAGAGCCTCCCGGCCAGCCGGCGCGCAGCCTCCCCACGCCCCCTCCTCCAGAGGACAACCCCGAACAGCGACCCCACCACGAGCGCCAGGGGCAGAGCCCAGGCCTCCACCGCCCCAGCCCCAGGTCCGACGCCAGCGCCGCCCCGCCAGGGCCCCCCCGGGAGGCTATAGGCACACGGTCCTCAGGGGCTGCAGCCTACACCCGTTCAGCAGCGCGTCAAGCCTCTCCAGCACGGCGGCGGCGCCCGGGGTGAGGCGGACGCTGCCGAGCATGCTCCTGGCCACGAACCTGGCCTCCGCCGCGTCGCTCCCCGCCCGGGGCTCGCCGGAGAGGTAGCGCATGAGGACGTCCACTATAACATAGTGGGTCGCCCCGCCGGGGCCCCGGGCGACAAGCTCGTGGATATGCACCACGCCCAGCGGCTCAGCCTCGACCCCCGTCTCCTCCTCCAGCTCCCTCCTCGCAGCCTCCAGCAGCGGCTCCCCAGGCTCCACGTGGCCGCCGGGGAAGCTCCAGTAACCCTCGAACGGCGGCGCCCGCCTCCGCACGAGGAGTATCTCCACGTCGCCCCCCGCGGAGAAGCGCGGCACGATAGCGCCGACGCCGAGCACCGGCCCGGAGAGCCTGCCGCCACCCCCGCTGCCGCAGCCCAAACCGGGGACCCCCTTCCAGCGGCCCGCCAGAGGGCAGAGCGGCCTCCCCCAGGCTAATACCCCCACCCGGGTGGGCCCTACTCCTCCTCGACCGGCTCGGCGCCTAGGTACTCTCGCGCCAGCTCGTCCACCTCGCCTCCCCGGGCCTCGCGGAACCTCCGCCGCAGCAGCTCCCGCGCCTCGTCCACGGCGCGCTCAAGCCTCTCGAGGGGAACGTAGATCAGCTCCCCGTCCCCCGTCTCGATGAAGACTGCGAGCCGCCTCCTTGGATAGTCGACGACGAGGTGCACGCACGGCGGGTCGCTGCACTCGTACGCGTCCCCCAAGGCTGCGCCCCCTCCATTCCACGTGGAGGACCATCCTAAATACCAGGACCCGCGCTCCCCGGGAACATGTACGGGTGCGGGAGCGCCCGCATCCGGCTAGGCTCTACATGAGAGGTGTACACGCGTCATGAACACGGCTAAGGCTCTTATGGGCGGCTGGCGCGCGGCTGCCGCGGCGCTTCTGCTCCTCGCCCTCGCGGCGTCAACGGTCTCCGTGGCGCAGCAGGCGGCTGCGAGGATAGACGTCGAGGAGTCCAAGCTGGTACTCCGGGTATACCCTGACGGCGCTATACAGCCCATATACACTCTCAAGGCAATGGTCTACCTGCAGGGCATGGAGGCCACCCAGCTAAACCTAAGGTTCACCTCGCAGAGCAGCATAGAGCCGACGAAGTCGTACAGCAAGGGGAGCGGCAGCATCAACGCATTCACCCGCGACGCCAGCCCCGGCGGCCTCTACGTGGAGCTCGGGACGAGCTACAGCTTCAACTCGGGGCTCGGCAGCTGGCAGCTGAACGGGCTCATACGCGTGGACGACGGCGGTAAGGTCAAGGAGTACGTTATAGACAGGTTCACGGTTGAGTCGAGGGAGAAGGGCAGGGTCACCATAGAGTTCGAGCTTACAGTCCCCAGCGAGGATATCGACACCGAGGGCCAGGCGCCGACACCGGACGAGATAAACCAGCAGCTGGCCATGCAGGGCATAAACTTCATCAGGGTGGAGGAGCTCTACGTCAAGCTCGTGGCGGGCGGCAAGGCGAAGATAGGCGGTAAAGCCGCGGTCGACCTGCAGGGCCTGGCAGACTACGCGGTCGCAAACGGCGCCTCCCGCGAGGACGTTCAGAAGATGCTCGACCTGCTCTACAGCAGCTACCAGGTCAAGGGCGGCAGCAGCCTCCAGGCCCGCCTCACCGTCAGCGAGGCCCCCGGCGGCGGCTACCAGGTCACCGGCCAGCTCGACTACGAGTCCACGATGGAGGGCGACGTGGCGAAGCTCCAGAAGCTCGGCGCCGAGATGGGCAAGGCTCTCACCGCGGTGGCGCTCGCCCTGGCGCAGGCGGCCTCCGCGCAGGGCGCGGGGCCCCAGCTCCCGCCCATGCTGATAACTGGCCAGATGGGGCCGGCCCTCTACCCGGTGCCGCCCAGCAGCAGCGAGACAAGGGTGGAGATACGCGAGATACAGCCCGGCGTGTTCCGCGTCGAGGCGAGCTACCGGGGCCACCGGCTTGTGCTCGCGGGCCTCGAGGACGCGCCGCCCGCGGAGAGGGCGGGCAGGACCCTCGTGGCGATAGCTAACAGCCTGCGCGACATGGTCCAGCTGGCGGGCATGCTGCAGGCCTTCGCCCCCGGCGCGGCCAGGCTGGTGCCAACCTACGTCGAGATACAGCCGGCCGAGGGGGTGGAGGTTAGCAAGACGAGGGCCACGATAGAGGAGCTTCCAGCCATACGCGTCAAGATAGCCGGAGGCCAGGCAGCCGAAACGCCGACGCCAACGCCGACCCAGACGCCGACGGAGACCCCGACCGCCACCCCCACGGCGACACCCGTCCAGACGCCGACCCAGACAGCCACGCAGCCGGCCCAGACGCAGACACGCACCGCCTCGCCCGCACAGCCCGAGACCGGGCAGCAGACGCCCCAGACCCAGCAGCAGACGCCGGAGACCCCGGCACAGGAGGGCGGGGCCAACTACACCGTGATAGCAGCCGTGGCAGTGCTAGCCGCGGCGGCTGTGGCGGCTGCGGTGATACTCCGCCGCAGGTAGCCCCCACAGTAGAGTGGAGCGACGCTCAAGCCATGATTTTTACTTTGTAAGACACGGCCTCTCCCGAGGCGTGCTCCGCCCTGGGGGGCTCCGCTCCGCATTTTGGCCTAGACAGGCGGGGGCGCCGCCACCCGCGTCTATGCGGGGTTCCGGCGGGGTGGCCAGCGCTCCTGTGGCCTCGCTGCTTGCAGGCGCCAGGCTGACGCGAGACGCGTGGCTGGCTGTGGCGGCGCTCGCGGCTGCCGCCGGTGCCTCCGTCAAGATAGTGGGGGCCCTGGCTTCGGGGAGCCGTGCCCTACTCGTAGACGCCCTAACCTGCATAGCAGGCTTGGTGGGGCTCGCAGCCTCCATCTACTACGTCTACGTGGGCCGCCTCCCGCCCGACAGCGACCACCCCTATGGTCACAGCAGGCTCCGGGCGGGCGCTGTTGTGGCTAGCCTCTCAGCCTACATGTTCGTCGCCGGCGTCGCCGCCGCGGAGCTTGCATCGTCGCTCCGGGGCTACACGGTGGACGCCAGGGCGGGGGTGGGCTACGCGCTTCTCGGCGCGGGCTTCTACGCGGTCTCGATAGCGGCGGCGGGCAGGGCGGACCCGGTGATGAGGGTCTACAGCGGGTTCACGGCCAGCGAGATACTGGAGAGCCTGGTAGCCGCGGCGGGCAGCCTCGCGGGCGGCGTCCTCGGCTACCAGTGGGACCTCCTCGGCGGCGCGGTGATACTAGCCTACATATTCTACGAGGCAGTGGAGGCGCACAAGTACCTCATGGACCTGGTCTCCGACCGCGCCGCCCCCGCGGCGCTGTATGAGAGGCTGCGCCACGAGGCCCTCATGAGAGGCCTGAGGCCCGTAAGGGTTAGGCTGAGGATGCTAGACGAGGAGACCTGCGTGGGCGACGCGGTGGTGGTACCTCAGGAGGGTATGGGAGCTGATATAGCTGACATGCTGGCTGACGAGCTTGCGGAGGAGATGAGGAGGTTCAACTGCGACGTAACGATACACGTGGCCTACGTGGACTCTAAAAAGCGGCGGGGCTAGGCGGCCTCGCGGAGGCTCCTCTCCGCCTCCTCCAGGGCGCGCCTGGCCTCGCCCAGCCTCTCGGCGGCCTTCGCGGCAGCCTCCTTGAGCTTCTCAAGCTTGGACTTGAGCTCCTCGTTCTCCTTCCTCAGCTTCTCCAGCTCGTCCCTGGTCTTGCTCAGCTCCTCCTCGAGCTGCTTCACCTGCTCCTGCAGCTTCTTCAGCTCCTCCTCGGCCTCGGGGCTGACTATGGGCACTGCGAGCTTCAGCTCACCCCTAACTAGCATCTCGTAGGTCTCCCGCACCAGCTTGCCGGCCTTGGTCTCGCCGCGGAGGTGCCTCCTTATCGTGGCCTCGGTGCGGCCCAGCTCCTCGGCTATCTGCCTTATACTGTAGCCGGCCTTCTCCATGGCCAGCGCCGCCGCTGCTACTGCGAGGCTGTCTACCCAGGTTAGGAACTCCTCCTTGCTGAGCGCGGCCTGGAGGACGTCTGGGCGGAAGAGCGTGCCTATTATCAGCATCGCCTCTAGCTGTTTTATCTCCCTCTTGCTCACCGGCTTGACGGGGACCTCGACGGGTATGCTGACCTCGCGGAGCTTCAGCTGCTCCAGCCCAGCCTGGGCCTCCTGCTGCTGGGTCGCCATGCTGCTCACCGTAGTGTAGAATGGCAGGGCTGCTTCTACATAAGCTTTTGGCTGGCGGGGTCGTGGGCCGGCAGCCTTAAAGTCAGAAGCGGAGCCTAAACAGTAACAGATACGGGTACAGCTGGAAGGGGTGGCACTAAATGGCCGCGGCCAGGGCGGAGCCGCAGGGGGCAGCAATGGCCAGCGAGCAGCTCCGGCGGCTGGCGAGGAGGTTCTGCATAGACGAGCTGGCCGACGCCATGGTCTACCGGGCGCTGGCCGAGCGGGAGGTGGATCCGCACCGCAGGAGGCTCCTGGAGACGCTGGCTGAGCAGGAGATGAGGCACCACGAGTTCTGGCGCAGGATAGCCGGCGGCGACTGCGGGAGCCCGCCCAGGCCCAGGATAAGCCTGATAGCGGCAAGCTACAGGTTGCTCGGCCCCGTGTTCACACTGAGGCTCCTGGAGAGGGGCGAGGAGGAGACTGTAAAGAGGTACCGGGAGGTGCTGCCTCTGCTGCCGCCGGAGCAGAGGAGGGAGCTGGAGGAGATAATCCGCGAGGAGGAGGAGCACGAGGAGAAGCTGCTCAGCGAAATGCGCGACGCGCGCGTCAAGTACCTCGGCTACATAGCCCTTGGCCTCGCCGACGCTATAGTAGAGGTCACCGGCGTCCACGCGGGCTTCCTCGGCGCCACCGCTAACACGGTGGTGGCGGGGGTTGCGGGGCTGATAGTCGGCTTCGCAGCGGCCCTCTCCATGGCGGGCGCCGCCTACCTCCAGGCCAAGCACGGCGGCGAGGAGAGCCCCGCGGTCTCGGCGCTGGTGACCGGGCTCAGCTACCTCTTCTCGGTTGTCGTGCTCGCGCTACCCTACTTCGCCACGCACAACATGGTCGCGGCGTTCCTCGCCAGCACCGCGGCGGGCCTAGCGTTGACAGGCCTGTTCACCTACTATAGCAGCGTGGTGCAGGGTAAGGGGTTCCTCCGCGAATACGGCGAGAGCGCCGGCCTGCTGCTCGGCACGGCGCTGGGCAGCTACCTGTTCGGCGAGCTGCTCGGCAGCCTGACCGGGATAAGGATAGGCTAGCCCCGCCCCTCCCCAACGGTGGAGCCCGTTTTCCCGGCGAGGAGCCTCCAGTACTCCTCGTCCCCGAGTATCTGCTCCTGCTCCCTCCTCACCCTGTTGAGGAGGCCCGCGGCGGCCCGCTGGATGAAGGAGGCGAGCCTCTCCACCCTCTCCCTGGGCGGCAGCGGCCTCGGGGGCAGCCCCGCCCTGCCTATGCTGGCCTTGGCTATCAGCCAGGCGCCCACCGCCTCCGGCGCCGCGGCGGCGCGGAGCTGGTCCCTGGACAGGGTGCCTCCGGAGGCCCACCAGGCCTCCCTCACGTAGGAGATCCCGAGGGCCCTCATTATCGGGTCCTCCCACTCCCCGTAGAGCCTCTCTGCCTCCGCCTCCACGGCCTCGAGCACGCCGCGGGGCTCCACGCCGCTTAGGGGTGCCCTCACCGCCGCGGAGGCGAGCGCCTCGTCCAGGACGGGGCGGAGGCTCCCGTGGAGGTAGGCGAGGGCTGCCGCGTAGGCGCTGTGGAGCACAGTCTCCATGAAAGCCTTGACCGGGTCTTCCACGCCGCGGCTCCAGGTGCCCCGGATTATCTCCGCGGCCTCCTCCGCCGAGACGGGGTCCGTGGCGGCGGGCCTGCCGTCGACGAGTATCCAGGGGACGCTCCACACGGCCCCGCGCAGCACGGGGCCTGGGCTGCTGGTGTCCCTCAGCTCCACGGCGTCTAGGAGCCCCTCCCCGGCCAGGGCCTTGACGAGCTCGTAGCTGGTCGCACATGTGGGGTGTATGTAGACTACAACCCTCCCAGCCAAGACCGCCCAGCCCCCAGGGGCGGGCCAGGCGGATGCCGGGGCCTCTATTTAGCCGGGCCGCCGGAGCCG
>JAADFC010000024.1 GCA_013153105.1 Thermoproteota archaeon | reverse complement strand
GAAGGCCTCTATAACCTTGGCCTCTGCGCGGCGGAGGAACTCGGCGAGGGTCGAGACCGAGAGGCCGAGCCTCTCGGCGAGGCTCTTAAGGCTCACCTTCCTGGGGAAGTTGTAGTAGCCGCTGAGGTAGGCGTATACTATGGCTAGCTCCTGCTTCTGGGTGAGCATGTAGTCCATCTCGTCCAGCGGCCTGGAGTCCACTATCGTGCACCCCATCTTCTCGAGGTGCTCGAGCATGTTGGACCTCGCGACTATATACTCCTGCAGCAGGCCGCCGGGGATGATGAGGGTGCTCTTCAGCATTGCCCCCGGCGCCTCGCTCGTCAGGGGGCAGCCGCCGCTGCCGGCTAGGGGGCAGACGTGGGGCGCGTCGTGGTGGAGGACTATGCGGAGTATCTTGTTGAACTTGTTCTCGTATATCACCTGGTAGTAGATGCCCTTGAGGCCCGAGAGGAGCTTCATGAACCTCGAGACAGCCTCCCGCTCGCCGCTCAGCCTGAGCCACAGCTCGGTGAACCCCTCGCCCGGGTAGGGGCGGACGCGGAGGACGCGGGCGGCGAGGCTGGGTATCTCCGGCGTCGCGACGGGGCCCCCGCCGTTGAGCGGGGGGCTCCAGCCCGAGGCCTCGTTCATTATCTCGACGAGGGGGCAGTCGAGCTGCCTTATGCAGAACACTAGGAGGGGCTTATTCGGCATGGCGGGGGCACCTCGCGGCGGGCATGGCGGGTTTCCACCGTTTGAACCCAATTTTCCACTGACAGAAGAGGAGGCCACCCAGCCCGGTATAAAGGCGGACCGCGAAACTGCTCAAGGGACACGCTTTAACGCCCGAACAAGCAGTGCTGTGGACACCGCGACGGCAGCCACAGCCAACAGCAGAGCGGCCGAGACCCCGGCGTCCGAGGCCCGCTCCGCCACGGCATCCCGGCCCCACCAGCTCCAAGCGTCGCCGGGCGGCCTCGGCGGCAGCCGCAGAGGCGGGCGGCGAGGCTGAACCCCCGTCTCCGCAGCCGAGACCGTGGAGGAGCCGACACCCCCGGGGCCCGGCCCCGGGGAGGCATACTCCACCGAGGCCAGCAGCTCGGTCACATTAGCCTCCGCCGCTGAGGGCAGGAGGCGGGCCCACTCCTCCAGCACCCGCGGGCCGCAGGTCTCGTTTACCCGCGCGGCCACGTCCACTAGACTGTAGAGCCTCGCAGCCCCCGAGGCCAAGCTCTCGCGGAAGAGCGATGCGAGAGCCTCGCCGTAGACGTCGCGGCCGCAGACCCGGAGCCCCGCAAGCCAGAGGAGGGCGTTCACCTTCATCCAGACGGAGTAGGGCTCCCCGAAGTCCACCAGCCCCCCGATATAGGGCTCCGCCAGCACGTAAAGGCTCCGGTTCCCCCGCCAGAGCCCCAGCACCGCCAGCCACTCGGTGGCAGCCTCCGCCAGGCTGAAGTCCCCGTAGAACAGCCCATCGTTCAGCCAACCGTGCACCGCCTCGTGAGCAGCCACATGCACATACCAGCCCGGCTCGGCCCCAGGCTCAGGCACAACCAGGAACACCCCTCCCAAGCTGTAGCCGACGCCGGGCAGCATGAACCTGAACTCCCCCGGAGCCGCCACAACCCCCACAGCCGGCGACCGGGGACTCCCGCCCAGCAGCCCAGACACCACACCCCTCACAGCAACAGCAGCCTCAGCAACGAGGCGGGCAGCCTCCCCCCAGCCGCCGGCCGCAGGGTAGACCAGCGTGAACCCCCGAGCCTCCACGTCTACAACCCGGTAGCCCCCCAGCGAGGCCACCACAACGCCGTCGTAGAGGTAGAAGCGGCGCAGCAGGAAGCCCGGCACCAGGTAGGGCCCCCCGGGAGGCCCGAACCCCCTCCAGTCCAGCCCGCTCCTAACCACATACCCCTCCGGAGCCCCGAACACCACAGACACGTTAGCCTCGCCCAGCCCCTGCAGCCACGAAGCCACCCGGCCCCCGCCGCAGGCGCTCACCAACACATAGTAGAGCGGGGCCACCAGCAGCCTCGGCGAGACACTCCTCGACTCACGATACGCTAGGTTCACCCCCACCACGCCGCTACACTCGACAGCCCCAAGCGAGACGCGCACCCTCCAACCATCGTCGACGGGCCCCTCGAATACCACCACAAGCCTATCCACCGATGCACCCTCAGACGCATACGCCACAGCGGCAAGCAGGAACAGGAATCCAGCAACAGCAGCGAACAGCAACAGGCGCCTCACCGGCTCCACCCTCGAGCAACAGCGGAACCCTACGGGAGGGACGCGTAGAAGCTGAGGGGAGAGGACGAGCGGGCGCCCCACGGCGGGGCATGCGGGAAAAAGCGTCGGGGCCGAGGGTCTCCTAGCCCCACTCCTCGGCCGGCGTTACTGGCGGCGGGCGACGGCCAGGCCCAGCGCTATCACCGCCAGCGCCAGCGCCAGGCCGGCCAGCGCGTAGGTGTTCCTGCTGACAGCGCCTATCTTCTCGTCCATCAGCTCCAGCTTGTGCAGTATCTCCTTCAGCATGTCCTTTATGCCGGCCACCTCCTCCTCGGCCCTCATCGCCTTCTCCTCGGCCTTGGCGGCCCGCTCGCTGGCAGCCTTCGCCTGCTCCTCAGCCTTCGCCGCGGCAGCCTTGGTCTGCTCTATCAGCTGCTGCAGCTGCGCTATGCTGCTCTGCAGCTGCGCCAGCTGCTCCTCCGGCACGCCCATCTGCCTCAGCTGCTCCAGCTGCTGGGTCAGCTGCTCGAGCTGCTTCTGCAGCTCCTCTATGTTGGTCTGCAGCCCAGTCACCTGCTCCTCCACGGCGGCGAAGCCGCCCTCGAAGCTCTGCAGCTGCTGCTTCAGGCTAGCAGCAGTCGCCTCAAGGGCCGCCAGCTTGGCCTGCAGCTGCGCCAGCTTAGCCTCCAGCTCCTGTATCTTCGCCACCAGCGCCGGCTGCATCTGCCCGCCGGCAGCAGCGGCCTTCAGGGCCTCAAGCTCCTGCATCGTCTGCCTGACCTCTAGCTGCAGCGCCATCCAGTTCACCATCTTGTTGAACGCCTCCATTATCGTGTCAACTATACCGTACCAGTGCGCGTAGTCGGGGCCCATCATGAACGCGCCGTTCCTCCAGCGGCGGCCCTGGTGGTGCCAGATGTAGTACCACATCAGCTCCGGGAACTCGTCCAGCGGGTTCTTCGGGTCGGCCAGGCCCTCAGCGTAGGCTATCTGCAGCAGCGTGTAGGCGAACCTGGCGGTTATGTCGTAGTCTATTATGTTCTGGTCAGCAGTCCTGAAGTAGTTGTCCACCCACTGGCTGCTGTGACACTGCTTACACACCATCTTCATCTCGTTCCTGTGCTCGGCCAGGGCGCCAGTGTACTCTATCTTTATCATCCTGGGCAGCTTGTGCTCGCCGGGCGCGCCGCCGTCCTCAACCAGCTTGAAGCCCACGAACACCGGGTACATGTACTCCGGCGGCACGTCCTTGTACTCGCCGGCCTCTATCTTAGCCTTTATCGCCTCGTGGGCCTTCTGTATGTCCTCAGGGAAGCTAGCCAGCTGGCTCCAGCCGCCCAGGAACAGCGCCTGCTGCACCTTGTCGGGTATCACGCCCTTGGGTATGCCGAAGAAGTGCATCTGGTCCCATACCAGCCTCTTGGTCAGGTCGTGGGTGCCCGGTATCTCTATCTTCACGTTGCCGTTCATGTCAACCCTGGCTATGGTGCTCATGTGGCAGGTGGCGCAGGTGGGCGCGTTGTAGTCGACGCCAACCTTCCACGGCAGCGCCTCCCACTTCCAGCCCTCACCGTAGGCGGTGTGTATGTTGCCGTGAGCGCTCTCCTCGTAGATCTCTATGTGCGGGTGGTCGTAGCCTATGTGGCAGCGACCGCAGGTCCAGGGCTCCCTAGCCTGCTTGAGGCTGAACATGTGCCTGTCGTGGCAGGCGGTACAAGTGCCGTGGCTGCCGTCGGGGTCTACCCTAGCGGCGCCGTTGTTGGGCCAGCCCCATAGCTTGACGCGCTCCACCATCATGGTGACGCCGGGCTGGGTCTCCACCTGGGCCATCTCACGGCCGTAGGGCACCACTATGCTGCCGTGGCACTCCATACAGGCGTGGTAGGTGTAGCCGTTCCTGAACGCCGGGTGGCTGTGTATGTTGTCCACCACGGCCTCTATCTGGCCCATGGCGTTTATCTTGATGCCCTCCGGAGTCACCGTGCCGGCCAGCTTCTCGTAGGCCTTGCTCAGCTTGGGCAGTATCGCCTTCCTCACCAGGGTGGTGTTGGCGGGCGGCTGGGCGGGCCACAGCGGGGTCAGCCACTGCTTGAAGTCCCAGTCGTAGGGTGTTATGTACTGGCCGCCGGTGGCGTCGTAGGCGAACTTGAGGGCCTCGCCCATCTCGCCGGTCTCGAAGTACTTCATTATGTCAGCGGCTAGGTACTTGTAGAACTCCCAGTATATGTCGTCCTGGTCACGCTTGTGGGTTAGGTAGGGCGGGAAGTACTTCTCGTAGAGCTTCTTGGCCTCCTCGTCGCCGAACGGGTTGGCGCCCTCAGCCACGGCCTTCTTGGCTATCGCCCTGTACCACGGCACGAACGGGCTGTGCATGCTGCCCATAGCGTGCCAGGTCCAGCTCAGCTCGGTGCTCTCCTTGGGGTGGCACTGGGCACAGTCCTTCCTGGTCACTATGGTGACTATCTTGAAGCCGAAGTGGTTCTGTATCACGTCGGGCCTCTCCTGGTCGGCGAACTTGCCGTGGCACTCGTAGCAGCCGACGGTGTACTCGTAGTTCTTAGCCCAGTCGGCTATCTTGTCCTTCCACTCGGGCGCGGCTATCTTGTCGTAGATCTCACCTGCCTTGCTGGCGGGGCTCTGGGCGTGCTTGCTCATAGCCCACTCGTAGACTATGCTGGGCGTGTAGTCCACGTGACAGGCTATACACTGCTTGGTCTGCGGGCTGGCCTTGTCAAGGGCCTTCTGGAGCGCCTCTATGGCGGCGTCGCCGAACATCGGCTCCTCGGCTGCGGCGGCCATGGTGGATAGGGCTAGGAGGGCTAGGACGGCCAGGCCCATGATTAGGGCGCGCTTCATGGCCGGAAAACCCCCGCCTTCTAGGCGCTACCTTGCTTCAGCCGTGTGCTTCCGCACGATAGTTCATGGGGTAGGATATCCTTGGGCCCAGAAGGTTTCGGCGGCACGGAACTGCAGTTACGCGGCGTTAACGGTTCAACGCTCCAGCAACCCCTGTAGCACACGGCAGCCGAGACACGGGAGCCTCCAGGTTCGACGCCCGCCGAGAAGATGAGGTGATGCCTTGTAGCAGCCGCGCGTGGGGGAGGGGTCAGCCAGCAGCCCCACCGCTCATCCGCCCGCCCGCACCCCGGGGAGGCGGGCGGGCTCGCCTTTGCTACATGACATCACACCCTCCCCTCCGCCGGAGGGTGTTCAGCGGCTGCAGGAGCGTATCGCCTCGCGTGCGGCTGCCGTGTAGCCGGGGTCCCGGTCGGCGAGGGCCTGGTATATCCTGGCTAGGCTGGGGTCCTCGGGGAGGAGCAGCGCGGCCCCCGCGTTGTCGCTGGTGAAGGCTGCCCAGCGGGTCTCCCCGGTGGGCTCGAGGCCTTTCAGGAGCTTGGCGAGGCCGCGGGCCTGCAGCTCCTCGCTCGGCAGCGCCTCGGCGGGCTCTCCTCCGCGGGCGAGGAGCCTCCCGGGTACCAGGAGGGAGGCGAGGCGCTCGGCGAGGCTGGGCCTGGGCAGCCTGGGCAGCCTGGGCGGCCTGGGCTTGAGGCTGGCCACGGCTTCTATCTCGGAGGCCTGCCTCTGGGGGGCCACGCGGCTGGGGAGCCTGCAGCTGCCCGGGGGCGGCTCCCGGGCGAGCCGCTCGGCGGGGTGGACGAGGAGGACGACCCGGTACCTCCGCTCGAGGCTGGGCCAGAAGTAGGCGTCGAGCCCCACCAGCCTGCCGCCCGGCAGCCTGGCGACATGGTAGGGCACCGCGAGCCTCGGCCGACGCTGCATGACATGTCTGCCCCTTCGGAGGCTCCAGGGGCTGCCTGGGGCTCGGCGCCCCTATCTAGTTCTTCATTCCTTCTCCATAGTGTCGCCTGGCGAGGCCGTAGCGGCTGCAGCGGCTGCCGGCGCGGATAGCGCCGGCTGCGTTGACGTGCGTTATTGACGTTTCGTCTGTACGAGTTGTGAGTCCACAATATAACATCGTTTATCGCGTATACTACGAATATAACACGAGGAGAGACAGGTGCAGGGTGTCGAGCCATGCCCGCGAGGCTCGGGTTCGCAGCCCTGATAGGCATACTAGCCGCCATAGGGCTCATGGCAGGCTACACGTTCCGGTACGGCCAGCCGGCTGCAGCCCCCGCGCCAGCCGCGGGCGACGCCAACCCCG
>JAADFC010000003.1 GCA_013153105.1 Thermoproteota archaeon | reverse complement strand
GCTACGCCCGCCTCCCCCAGCCTACCAGAGCCCCCTGAGCATCGTCGTCCGCGAGACTGCGGCAGCGCTAGAGACGGTGGCCGCCCATACATCCTCAAAGCCGCCAGTCTTCACAGACTACACGGACTGGCTCGCCGGCAGACGCTGCAGGCCCCGGCTGGGCTGCACCCCCCTAACCCGCCGCCTTAACATCAGCCGCGTCAGGGGGAGGGCGAGCCTCGAGCCGCCCGGCTACAAGCCTAGACTCTGCATCCCGACACTCCTCGGCGTCTACTGCGGCCGCGTAGCCAGAACCCTAGAGATACTGTCGCCCGCGGCCGTGCTCTCAACCCCCTCCTCCTGCACGGCAATAGTGTGCAGCGATAACTGCACCATGGAAGTCCGCCCAGACAGGCTTACAGTAGAAGCAGCGGAAGCGGTGGTGCTCCGCGGCAGACGCTGCAGCGGCCACAGGATCTTCACAGACGCACTACTCGCCGAAGCTGCCAGAAGGCTCAGAGAGAGCGAGGTTACAAACCCATCGCTATGGTCTACAGGCGCCCTCGTGCCCGTATACGCGGAGGCCCAGGGCGAGACTCTCCTCCTGGCACTCTGGAACCCCGAGCCCCGCCCCAGCCTAGTCGAGCTGCGCTCCTCAACCCACCGGATAGTAGAGGCCCACACCCGCGCCCCACAAGACACAGTCTGGGAACAGCTCAAGCCCGAGTACGACCGCGTAAAGATACCCGTACGCCCCTACGGCGTGACACTCCTGCAGCTCACGCTGAAGCCTCTGCCCCCACTGCTCAGGAGGAGCCGCAGGGTAGCCCCCTAACGCAGCCCCGAGCCGCGGGTGAAGGTCAGAGCCCAGCGGCGGGCGGCCTCCGTACAAAACCCTCGACCGGGCAGCTCGTGGGGACGCTCCGGGGACTCCTAGAGGGGCGGTGGATGGGGAGGCTCGTAGTGCCCCTCAACCTTTATTCTCAGCTTCCTGCAGATCATGCACATCTTTAGGGAGAGCTCGCGGGGGCTAATGTTCTCGCTTATGAGCCTCTCGGCAATCTCGCTCACCATCCTATGGAGCTCCTTGTCGTTGAGTATGGCGTCAACGTACTCGCCGCCCCTCCTCTTCAAGAGGTAATTGGAGACGGCGGCTGGCGTCAGCTTGAGGACTTTCGCCGCCCGGTAGACCGAGAGGCCATAGTCTCTCACAAGCACCATTGCAATCGACGCTCTAATCGACGGGACGTACTTCCTCACGGCTATCTCGCAGGGTGTCGCCAGGAAGCCGTCGCTCTCCATGGCAGGGGCCTCCCGTGTCCTTCAGCTGTGTAGAATAACATGTGCTAATAATAGTGTCGTCCCGGGGGACGTACAGTTTTACGGGCGCGGCATCCGCCTCCGCTAACCGCGGCGGAAATGGAGAGTTAATATCGCTAAAACTCCGTTAACCCCTGCTACACCAGCCCAGCCGGGTACGGCCTAAGAGGGGCATGCAGCCCCCGCTTGGGGGCGTGCGCCGGTGGAGCGTTGAGGGGTGGTCTAGGCTATGCATGACCCGGTGCGCATGGAGATAGACGAGGAGACCAAGGAGGCTATAAGGGAGGCCCTGCAGGATATGGAGAAGCCCGTCACAATAAACGTGTTCATAGGCCCCAACTGTAAGTACTGTGACGAGTCGATAAAGATAGCCCGCGTCATAGAGGAGCAGGCTCCTGTTAGGAATGGGGAGCGCCTGATAAAAGTGAAGATATTCGAGAAGGGCAAGGATGACGAGGAGTTTAAGCGCCAGGGCGTGGAGAGGGTGCCCACTACAACACTCCTGGACGGGGTTATACGCTACACCGGCACGCCCAGCGGCGAGGAGATACGGGGCCTTATAGAGACTATAGTCAGGATATCTACTGAGGACAGCGGCCTCGACCAGACCACGATAGAGAAGCTGAAGGAGATAACCGAGCCCGTCCACGTGGAGGTTATAGTAACCCCCCAGTGCCCCTACTGCCCCTACGCTGCACTGCTGACCAACATGTTCGCCTACGAGGTCTGGCGCATGGGGCGCCGCAACTTCATAGCAGACACTGTTGAGGCCTACGAGAACCCCGATATAGCGGACAAGTATAACGTCATGTCCGTCCCGGCTATAGCGATAAATGGTGTGCTCGCGTTCGTCGGCGTCCCCTACGAGGAGGACTTCATAGAGAGGATAATAGACGTTGTCAAGAGGAAGAAGAAGGTAGGCCCCCAGATAATAAGCGAGAGTGCAACCGGCCTATGACGCTACACCCCCTTTTTACACTCGCCGGCGGCTGGGAGGCCCTCGGCCAAATGCCTTCTCAGCACAGCTTTCTCCGGCTCAGCGACGGGAGTACTCCTCACTGGGCCCGTGCCACGGGGCAGCCGCGGGGCCTCCTTGAAAATCTCTGCTAGGAAGCCCGCTCCGGGGCTCCACTAGCCTGTCGCAGGACCTCCTCTATCTTCCTCCTCGCAATCTCCGCGACGAGCCTGCCGTCGACGCGGCCGCGCAGCTTGGGCATGACCGCGCCCATAACCTTGCTCAGTGCCCGCTGGCCGCGGGCTAGTATCTCCTGGCGCAGCTTCTCGACGGCCTCCTCGACTAGCCTCTCGACATCAGCAGTATCGACCCGGCGCAGGCCCAGCTTCTCTATCGCCTCCTCGACGGAGGCCCCAGGGTTCTTGGCTAGGTAGGCGAGCAGCTCGGGCACCGCATCCTTCCCTACGGCGCCCTCGGCGGCCTTGCGGAGCACTGCCTCCAGCTGCTCCTCGCCGAGCCTCTCCACGGGGACGCCCTCGCGCTGCAGGCTCCGGAGGATATTGGTGAACACGGATGCTATATAGCTAGCCGATAGTTTGCCGGCCAGCTCCTCGGCCAGCGTCTCGAAGAGTGGGAGGTATGGGCTGCGCAGCAGCTGCCTGGCCAGGTCGTCGCTGAGCCCGTAGCGTCTGCGCAGCTCCTCCATCTTCTCCATGGGATGTGGCGGCTTCAGCTTCTCGGCCTCAGCAAGCATGTCCTCCGTGACCTCCAGCGGCGGTATGTCGGTCTCCGGGTACATCCTCGCGCTGCCAGGCTGGGGCCTCATGAACCTGGTTGTTCCATCTTCGTTGGCGGCCCTCGTCTCCTTCGGAACCCCCTCCAGCGCCATAGCTGCACGCTCGACAACGGCCTCCAGAGCCTTCCTCGCCTTCCTCTCCTCGTCGGCCACGAGAACTACAGCATCCCTCTCCGGGTTTGCCTTCAATGCCTTGTATACCTGCTCCAGCTCCTCGGCTGTTATGCCGTAGCCTGGCAGCTCGTCGCTGTGGAATATGCCGCCCACCCCGCCCCAGAACCTGGCGTAGTCGGCCAGCTCGGTGCCGAACCTCCGGCCAGGCTGAACCTCCACCCCGAGGAGGCCCGCGAAGCCGTAGAGGCGCACGGCTAGAACGCGGCCGCCCCTCTGCAGGCTACGCCGTATAATCTTGGACTTGGTCTCCTTAAACACGTCGCTCACGTCGACTATGGACGCGTTTGACACCACGTCCTCTCTACTGACACCCCGCCTGCGCAGCTCATCCCTTATCTCGAGGAGCCTCTTCTGCCTTAGGGCCTCGTACAACACTATCTTGGGCAGCAGGTCCAGCCTCTGAACCCCCTTGATCTCTATCTTGGCGCCGCCCTTTATGGAGACGTTGAGGTCCTGTCGTATAGTGCCGAGGCCACGCTTCACCCTGCCAGTGAGCCGGAGCATCTGGCCTATCGTGAGGGCGGCCTCGTAGGCCTCCTCGGGGCTCTCGATATCTGGGGCGGTGGATATCTCTATGAGGGGTATGCCTAGCCTATCGAGCAGGTAGTCGGTGAACCGCCCTTCCTCGCCGAGCTTCCTCGCAGCGTCCTCCTCCACGGCTATGCTCTGTATGCCCAGGGTCTTGCCGCTGGGCAGCTTGACGGCGCCCCCCAGTGCCACGATGGCTGTGCGCTGGAAGCCGCTGGTGTTGGAGCCGTCTATCACTATCTTCCTCATCACGTATATCTCATCTACAACCATAGAGTTGAACGCCCTGGCCATCGCCAGCGCTATCACTACAGCCTCCCTGTTCATCTCATGCGGAGGCTCCTCGTCCGCCTCAACCAGGCAGCTATGCATGCGAGGCGCATGGTACCGGTACATGCGCCCCTTACGCCACTCGAACAGTGCCGCGATATCGACCTCGCCGAGCTCGCTCCTCGTAGGCCTCAGCTGCCTCACGAACACATCCGACGGCTCGCCCTCCCCCGACAGCTCGGCGGGGCAGCTGCAGAACAGCTTCCTACGCGTCGCCAGCTGCTGGTGTATCTCAAGCCCCACCCGGAGCCCCAGCTCGCGGGGGTCCACGCTCGAGGGATCCGCGCGGCGCTCCATCACAGCGGCCACCTCGGGTATAGGTCGAGCGTGTGCCTCTCCCCAATCTCGCCCGCGAGGTTTACACGGATGAGCCTCCGAGCCTCCCGCGGCTCGTAGCGTGCTAGCAGCCAGGAGAGCTTAACGTACGCCGTCTCCGGCAGCATGTCCTCGGCGGGGACGACGCCGGCGGCGAGCAGCTTCCTGCCCGTGTTATAGACGTTCATGTTTACGCGGCCGAAGAGAGTCTGGCTAGTCATGACGACCACGACGTCCGAGTCAACAGCCCTCTTTATACTGTCAACCAGCCACTCGCCCACGTGGCCCAGGCCGGTTCCTTCCAGGACTATACCCTTGTACCCCCGGTCAACCAGGAAGTCTATTACCTCGGCATCCATGCCGGGATAATACTTTACGAGTGCGACCTTCTCCTCGAACCCGTTCTCAACCCTTAACTCTTCAGCGCCGCGTCTGCGCAGAGGCTCCTGCAGAGGCTCAATCCTACGCTCAAACGGGTATATCCTGGCTAGCGGACGGTCGTTTATCGACTGGAAGGCGTCGCGCCTGCTCGTGTGCATCTTCCTAACCCTTGTACCGCGGTGGGCCAGCGCGTAGGTGTCGCCGGTCTCGCCGTGCATTACCACAGCCACCTCGGCGCCCTCGTACCTTGCGGCGTAGAGCACGGCCGCCAGCAGGTTGAAGGCGGCATCACTGCTCGGCCGGTCGCTGCTCCTCTGGGCCCCAACCAGCGCCACCGGAACCGGCAGCCCCCTTAGGGCGAAGGCGAGCGCGGCAGCCGTATAGGCCATAGTATCGGTGCCATGCGCCACTACGACGCCCTCGGCGCCACCCTCAATCTCCCTCGCAACCTCCTCAACTATACGCTCCCAGTACCTCGGCCTCATATTCTCGCTGAGAATATTCATCACGACACGCGCCTTTATCTCAGCTATGAATCCTACCTCAGGGACAGCCTCGAGAATCTCCTCCGACGAGAAGGCGGGCTTAACAGCGCCAGTCTCATACTCAACCTTACTCGCTATAGTGCCGCCGGTGCCGAGCACCGAGACGCGGGGAAGCCCTTCACGCCTAGGCTGCTCCTCGAGAAGAGGCACCGGAGCCGGCGCACCCGCAGCAGCCTCCCGGAGCACCGCCTCCCTGGTCTTCAAAACCACAACCTGAGCGTGCTCGTCAACGCGCACCCCAACATTATACCCGTTATCAAGCTTCAATACAACTATAGGCTTCTGAGACAGTGCATACCGCGGCATAAGTATACCGCGGAAAACCCTGCCATCACTGGTCACGAGCTCCACGTAGTCGCCAACAGAGGCGCCAGCCCTCTCAAGCACCCGCCGCGCAGCGCCAGTATAGCCCGGAAGCCCGCTCAACCCAGCCTCAACCCCTCGCTCGAGAGTAGCCCAGAGGAGAAACATGCCCACACCCACCCGCTCCGAAAATAAACCCGCAACCCTCCCCACACTCCTCCAGCCTGGGAGGGATGACACCATGCCTAGCCACGGTTCACTAACAAAGGCAGGCAAGGTGCGCAAGCAGACACCCAAGATACCCGCGAAGCCCAGGAAGAACCCTGCCCCCAGGATACGCAACAAGAAGGAGTACAAGCGCCTACTCATACGCCTACAGCAGGGCGGCCCTGGCCGCCGCTAACCCAGCAGCCGCCCCAGGGTCAAACCGCGTTTTTACCGGGAGGCTTCAAATCCTAGCCGTGCCGGATGCACTCACCCTCCTCCGGCCATCCTGGAGGGCTGGCTCCTGCTCCCTCTCAGAGCCGGCCTGGTCCGTTGGCAAGGCCTTTCAAGACCTGAGTCCTGGCGACCACGGAGAAGCTCCATAGCAGCCTGGGCTCCGCCTCCAGGAGCATACAAGCTATGATGTGTGGAGGCACGTCATACAGCGAGAAGATCCTGGCCAGAAGCTGGAGCCCCTTCCTGGCTTCGGCCGGGAGCAGGTCCAGCATGGACGGGCAGGGCTGGCGGCTAAAAATCGGCTGTCACCCTGGAAGGCTGTTGTGGCTGGCTCGTTAGTCCTTCTTGACGAGGACTATCTCGATGGTGCTGACCCTGCTCTGGCGGCCGTCGGGGCTCTGGACGACCTGGCTGTCTATCTTTATCTCCTTTATGTCGACCTTGTCGGGGAGGAAGCGCTTCCTCACTATCTCCACAGTGTCCACAGCCTTGCTTATGGCGCGGCCCCTAGCCTTGATGACAACCTCCTTGACGCCCTGGTTCAGCAGGGTCAGGGTAGCGAGCACGTAGTTCATGACGGGCTTCTTACCCACGAGGACCACATTGCTTGGAGCCGCACTGGCCTGCGCCTGCGCCATCTCGGCTCACCTCGCGCTAGGCTAGGCTCTTCGGGACGAAGCGCCCGCTCTCGCTCGGCTATTTAAACATTGCTCCGCGGTGTGAGGCTTGTATTACCACCCCGGCCGCGCTAAGGCAGCCAGCTTCACCCCATGGTGAAGAGAGCGTGCGGGCCGATGGTAGTGTAGGCGAGTGCAGGGGGATAGCGGTTGACAGCGTGGAAACGCCTGGAGCCGATATACAGCAATGGCTGTCCAAACTGTAGCGGCCCTGCTTCCTCCGACAGGCTCTCCCGGGGTCTACCCTGCGAGAGGTGCCTGCCCCGCCCCCCGGAGGGCCTGGAGGGGCTAGAGTACCATGAGGCTGTCGAGCTTATAGGCAGGAAGCTCTCCGAGAACGGCACGATGAAAGGCTACTCGTATATCTATAACAGCGTCAAGACGCTGAAGCTGTTCGAGGAGTTCTTCGCAAAGGCTACCGGGAGCCGGCTCTGGAGCGCCCAGAGGACATGGGCTAAGAGACTGCTCCAGGACGAGAGCCTGGCGATAGTGGCTCCCACGGGCGTGGGCAAGACTACGCTCCTCTCGGTCTACGCCCTCTACCGGGCCGAGGAGGGGGCCAAGGTCTACTACCTGCTCCCCACCGAGAACCTGGCCCGGCAGGTGGCGGCGAAGCTCGAGAAGCTGGCCTCCCGCGCCGGGCTGGACGTGAGGGTGGTCGCATACTACTCGGGGCTCAGCCGGAAGGCTAGGGAGAGCGCGCTCGCAGCCATAGAGCGGGGCGACTACGACATACTCGTGACGACGACCGGCTTCCTGGGCAGGAGATGGAGCCTCCTGGAGGGCAGGCGCTTTGATGTCGTGTTAGTCGACGATGTAGACGCAGTATTGAAGAACTCTCGCAACGTCGAGAAGCTCCTCATGCTCCTGGGCTTCAGCGAGGAGACAATAGCCAAGGCGGTGCTTCTAATCAAGAAGAAGATAGCGGCGGTTGTAGCCAAGTTGTCCGGCCGCATGAAGAGCTACGCTAAGCTCCTCGAGGAGATACACGCCCTGGAGGCCGAGGTGGCGAGGGCCATAACCCTCGAGGCCCCAGGCCAGCTTGTGATAGCCTCCGCGACAGGGCGCGCCCGCGGCCTGAAGCCTAAACTGTTCCGAGAGCTGCTGGGCTTCGAGATAGGAAGGGTGCACGACTACACGCGTAGCATAACCAACTTCTACACGGTAGTGGAAGACCTGGATAAGGCCCTCGAGAAGGTAGCCGAGATAGTGGCCGACCTCGGCCCCGGCGGCCTCGTGTTCGTGGCGCCGCGCTTCGGCAAGAGCGTGGCACGCCGCTTAGCCGAGATGCTCTCCTCCCGCGGCCTGCGCGCGGCGGCCGCCCTCTCCGGGCGCCGCGTCCTCGATAGGTTCGCTGAAGGAGAGCTGGACGTGCTGGTGGGAGTTTCAACATACTACGGCGTGATAGTGCGGGGCGTAGACCTCCCCGAGAGGGTGCTCTACACCGTGTTCCTCGGCGTGCCGAGCAGCTCCCGCAGCCTGGACAACGCGTTGAACTCACCCTACACGATAACCAGACTCGCGATAGAGCTAGGCTACCCGGAGGCAGAGGAGCTTGCGCGCCGTGTAGCGAGGCTCAGCTCCTCCGAGGCGACAGCGCTGAGGATAGCACTGGCACATGGCGAGACCCTGGAGGGGCGCCTGGGCGAGCTGCAGGCCGACCTGCTTGAGGCCCGGCGCTGGGTCGCCAAGCAGCTCCGCAGCCTCCTATGCCGGGGGGAGAGGCGCGGCAAGGCGGTGTTGGCCGGAGGCCTATACGTCTGCAGCGACGGCTCGATCAGCGTCATCACGCCGGACGCGGCCACCTACGTCCAAGCCAGCGGCCGCGCGAGTAGAATGAAAGGCTCAGGAATGACCCACGGTGTATCGGTTGTAGTTGAGACTGAGGAGGAGCTTGTGGAGCTGTTGCGCAGCCGGTTGAGGAGCTTCATAGAGGAGCCGAGGTTTGAGCCCCTAAAGTGGGATAGGCTGATGGAGGAGATGGAGGAGGCCAGGAGGAGCAGGAGGCAGGGCGGGCGTAGGGTAGACATAGAGACCTGCATGATAGTAGTGGAGTCCCCGACTAAGGCTAAGACTATAGCGTCGTTCTTCGGGCGCCCAGTCCGCCGCAAGCTGGGCTCGTTAATAGTCTATGAGACGACCTTCCTCAACCCGGTCACCGGGAGGATACACGTGGCGTCGATAGTCGCCACCGCCGGCCACCTGTATGACCTTAGCATAGACGGCGAGGGCATCCATGGAGTTGAAGTTGAGGGCTCCACAGTTAAGCCGGTATACAAGCCGATAAAGAGGTGTCTAGCGTGCGGCCACCAGTTCTCGTCGGACTCTATGGTGTGCCCACGCTGTGGCTCGGCCAACGTTGCAACGAAGGAGGAGGTTGTGGCGGCCCTCCGCGAGCTAGCCTTCGAATCCGAGAAAGTCTACATAGCTACCGACCCGGACATAGAAGGTGAGAAGATAGCCTACGACATATACATGATGCTGAAGCCCTACGCAAGGTCTATAGAGAGGATAGAGCTCCACGAGATAACCCGCCAGGAGCTGATGAGGGCCCTCGCCCAGCCCCGCAGGGTTGACGAGAGAATGGCTGCTGCACAGATGCTCCGGCGGATAGAGGACCGCTGGATAGGCTTCACCCTAAGCCAGCACCTCTGGAGCGTGTTTAACAAGCACTGGCTGGGCGCGGGCAGGGTTCAGACGCCGGTGCTGGGATGGATAATAGAGAGGTACGAGGCGTGGAGGCACGGGCTCGGCTATAACGTCTACATACGCCTCACCGGCAGGCTCCGGCTCCGGCTCCACTACGACACAGCGGGAGAGGCCCGCGCGGCGGCGGAGGAGGCGCAGAAGGGGCTAGAGGTAGTCGACGTTGAGGAGGAGGTGCGCGAGCTTCCCCCGCCACCTCCGTTCACGACGGAGACGCTGATATACGAGGCGTCGCGGAGGTTCGGCTACTCCGCCGAGAAGACCATGAGGATAGCCCAGGAGCTGTTCGAGGCAGGCCTGATAACATACCATAGGACAGACTCGACCCACGTCTCCGCGACGGGAATAGGTGTCGCTAGAAGCTACCTGGAGAAGAAGGGCATGGCCAACCTATTCGCCCCCCGCAGCTGGGGTCCGCAGGGCCACCACGAAGCCATACGGCCCACGAAACCCCTAGACGAGGAGGAGCTGCGTAGGCTAATAGCAACCGGCGAGCTACGCCTAAACATAACGATGAGGGAGAGCCACTTCAGGCTCTACGGCCTAATATTCCGCAGGTTCGTCGCCAGCCAGATGACGCCCGCCAAGCTGAAGCTGCGCCGCCTGAGGGTCCGGGTCGGCAGCGAGTACGCGGTATTAGAGGTGTACACCTCCAAGCTTGCAGAGGGCTACCACGCCGTCTACCCGACGCCGCCGGTTGTAGGCGAGCTTGCGGACGTGGCTCCCAGATCTCTGCTTAAGCCGGTGGAGGTTGTGGTGAGGCGCGGCTCGACGGTCACGTTGTACACCCACGGGGATGTCGTGCTGCTAATGAAGAGGAGGGGGATAGGGCGCCCCAGCACCTACGCGCGTACGCTAGAGGCCCTGCGCCGCCACGGCTACGTAATAGAGAGCAAGTACCGTAAGAGGCTGGTGCCAACCAAGCTGGGCAGGGAGGTCTACGCCTACCTAGCTGCCAGCTTCCCGAGCCTGGTCTCAGAGGAGCGGACCCGGAGGCTCATGGAGGAGATAGAGGCTGTGGCCAGGGGCGAGATAAGCCCGACAGTCCTGCTCGCAGAGCTGTACAGTGAGCTCGTAGCGCTGGTCGAGAGGGCAGGGGCCAGGCAGGGGGCGGAGGGGGCGCACGCGGAGGCCTAGGCTATCCTCCTCCTGACCCTTATCTCTATCACGGGCACCAGCCTGCGGCCCCTCTCGAAGCTGTCTATCTTAACGTCAACAAGCTCGACGCCGTCCTGGAGCCTGGCGACGAGGGCGTTGTAGACGTCGACAGCCTTCGCGACGTTAGCGCCCTGCCCTCTTATTATAACCTCGTCGTACCCCTCGTTGAAGACGAGTATGGCGGTTAGGACATAGTCAGCGACGGGCTTCTTACCAACCACAATGACGTTCTCATCCGGGATACTCACGTGCACCACCCCCATCCAGGCGTTGTCGAGCTGCAGTCACCCGGCGCCAGAGCCGGGTGGACAGCTACACCGCAGCCCATCAACCCTCCAAGCCGCCGCCGGCCCCCGAGGCCTCCCCTTTAACGTCTACGCGCCCCTCCCCCCTCAGCCTCGAGACTACATCGATGAAGCACCTGCGTGCAGCCTCGACAAGCTCCACAGGGTCCCCGCCGGGGAAGCTGCAGAGCCCCTGCGGGAACGAGGCGGGGTCACGATAGAGGCCCCGCCGGCAATACTTGAGGAGAAGCCGCCCCCGCCGCTCCTCCCCCCAGACCATGGCGCCGCCGCAGTCGGCCAGGAACAGCAGGCGGCCGGAAAACCGCGTATACGGGTAGCCCGCCGAGCGGAGAAGCCTAGGGTCCACCCTAAGCCTCGCAGACCCCTTAGCCTCGAGCGTATAGGAGGACGCATACGCTCTCAGCATGGAAGCCAGAACCGGTGCCAGCCCCGCGGAGGCCCTCACTACGACACGCCTCGACGCCTCATCGTAGTCCAATACATCTAGCCCAGCATCACGCAGCGCCTGGATAACACTAGGGAATGCCTTGTCCAGCGAGACTGTAAGAGTCGCTACAAGGTAACTGTAGACCCTAGCCCTCGACGAGCCGGCCACCGCCCAAACCCTCCAAGAGGCAGGCCGCGAGGGGAGGCTCGGGCGGGGATAACCTCCTCAGCGGAGAACCCCTCCGTGAGGAGAGCTCCTCCTCACAGCCCCCACCCCCGAAGCGGCCTGGAAGGGCGAGAAAAGGCGTTCCCGCGCGGCACGCGCGGCGCGAGCCTAGCACCGGGCTCGGTAACACGGACCCTCATCACGGCCTCGCTCAGCTTCGTCCGTGGCGCTCCTCACAGCCCAGCCAAGCGGTCGGGCCCAGCCCTTATATCACCGGGTTGTTCATCTGCATCATCTGTATAACCGTGGCGGCGTTGCGTACGAGTATGGGTACAAGCTCGCGCGGTACATGCTGGTAGCGCGGGGGCTCCCCCTCGAAGTACCCGGTGAGCGGTACCACCTTAAGGTCGCTGAGCTCCTTGAACGGTATCTGCTTCAGCAGCTCCTCCGGCCGCTTAACCGCGTCCTCAACCCTGACTATAACATGTACAAGGCTACCGTTCTCGCTCTTCGCGAGCAGCAGGTAGAGGGCGTCGCTGTTAGGCGGGTTGAAGGAGGAGCTGAACTCCTCGGAGCCCGCTATAGCCTCGGCATCCTTCACAAGCGCCCAGCGAACTTCGCCGGTGTCGACATCATAGAAGTAGAAGACTCTATGGATACTGTTGGGCTTCAGCATCGACCGGAGCCGCTGCTCTATAAGGTTCTCGGGCAGGTTTAGCGCGTCGGCCAGCTCCTCGACGGTAAACGCCATGCCCTCCAGTGCTTCAGCTATCAGGTCCTCGACGTTACCAAGCCACAGCTTCTCCGGCGGCGTCTTCGAAATGTCGCGTGCATAGAAGGACACCCGCGTTGTACTAGGGACTACCCTAATACTTCCTTCCCTAATCCTCTCCAGGATGTCCCAGGCGTGGTTCAAGTCAAAGTAGTTCTGCAGCGTCTGCCGGAGTGCCTCGCGGTACGCGAGCCCGTCGCTGCGGCGGAGACGGTGGGTCACTCCGAAGACGAGCTGTATGCTCCTCGCGGTCTCAACGAAGTAGGGCGACTTCTCGGCAGCCTCGATTGCCAGCCTCTGGAACTCGTTACGATCAAGGCTGAGGAGCTCCTTCAACGCGTCGAAGCCGTGAAGGCTTGGCAGCGCGAAGCCGTAGTAGGTGGACTTTGTGTATACTCTCGTATCGCTGCGGTAGGCTAGCAACATTGCGGTATAGGCTAGCGTCCGGAGCGCCTTTACGTCCGCGAGATGTACGTAGATGGTCTCGTTGCCTGTATCCTCGACTATGACGCGGCGGCTGCTGGGGGCTATGTAGCGGTATGTTTTCACCTCCTCAGCCATCTTCCGCAGCTGCTCTCCGGCCTCCTCTGTCAGCTTGACATTGTCGGGAAGGGTGACGTTGAGAGTCTCGTGTAGTTCCTGCACTACTCTTTCAACTTCCTCTACGACGAGCTTGGACGCCTCGGGGCCGCGCCCTCTCCAGAAGGGGACCCAGGCCGTGTCTCCCTCGGCCTCTGCTACTATCACCTTGTTGCTGTGCTCGTCTATGGTGAGCACCTGCCAGCTCCTGCCGGCCAGTCTTATCACCTGCCCGGCGCGGAGCACCTGTATCACAAAGTCTGGGTCCAACTCGCCGATTACCCTTCCGTCACTAGTCTTAACTATGTAGTTCTTCTTCTCGCCCATAGTAGTGAAGAACTCTGAGAAGCTGCGCACCCACCAGCTGTAGGCGCTCTCTCCAGGGTTGAAGCGCCATATACGGTAGAACTGCGCGCCGGCGCCGAGCCGCCCCTCCCCGTCCACCTTTATCATGCGCCGCTGCACGAGGTACTCTACAAGCTGGTCGAACTCTTCCCTGCTCATGCCTCTGAAGTAGTAGACGCTCCGCAGTATATCATAGGCCTCCTCGACGGTGTGGCCGCCGGATAGAGCTAGGCCCAGCAGCAGCCTCGCAGCCATATCGAGCGGCTTTTCGGGGAGGCTCGGAGGCTCGACGGCTCCCTTGACGGCTAGCCTGGCCTCCGCCAGCGCCTCTATCAGCTCCACCTCGTCCGTGGCTATTATGACGCCGCGTATGGTCTCGCCCAGCCGGTGCCCGCTCCTCCCTAGCCGCTGGAGGAGTGATGAGACCTGCCCCGTGGGCCTGAAGAGTATAACCTTGCGCGCATAGCCTATGTCTATGCCCAGCTCGAGGGTTTTCGTTGCTATTATCATCTTAAGCTTGCCTTCCTTAGCCGCAGCCTCTATATGCTGCCTCTCCTCGGGGGCTATCGACGCGTGATGCACCACGACACCCTCTACGCCCATCTTCTCTATCTCCCTGTGAAGCGACTCAGCGACAAACTTAGAGTTAACAAACACTATAGTCAGCGGCTCCATGTGCCTCAGCAGCCTCTCAGCGGCCTCACGCCAGAAGCCGGTACGGCCGGACTGTACGTAGTCCACCGAGAGCTCAACCTCTTTACGGCTGGCCACTGAGACCAGCGAGAG
Organism: Thermoproteota archaeon; assembly: GCA_013153105.1. GTDB lineage: Archaea > Thermoproteota > Thermoprotei_A > Sulfolobales > Pyrodictiaceae > QNYQ01. The sequence continues at coordinate 10,873 of JAADFC010000003.1, read as the reverse complement.
GCGGCGCTTCGAGCTTCCGGTGAACGCCTGCGCGGCCAGCTCGGGGTCTCCTATCGTGGCCGAGAGGAGTATCAGCTGGAAATCCCCGGCTATCCTGCGCAGCCTCTCGAGCAGCAGGGCTAGCTGCACGCCGCGCTTGGTTGACACCACCTCGTGGACCTCGTCGACTATGACCCAGCGAAGGTTGGCGTAGTGCTCCCGGAACCTTGAAGCCCAGTCTAGGTCTATTTCGAGGCTCTCGGGGCTCGTCACAAGTATGTGGGGTACACGCCGCAGCCTCCGCGCGCGCTCGGACTGCGGCACGTCACCGTGCTTCCTGGCGACGATGAGGCCGAGCCTCTCCGCCCACCAGCTGATGCGCTCGTAGATATCGTTTATCAGCGCGCGCAGGGGCGTTATATACAGCAGCGCAACAGGCTCGATATCCTCCTCAGACATCATAGAGAGGATGGGGAGCAGTGCAGCCTCGGTCTTGCCATACCCTGTCGGAGCCACTATGATAACGTTGTCGCCTCTAAGCACTGCAGGTACAGCCTTCTCCTGCACCTCTGTAAGCCTCTCCCAGCCGCGCTCCCTCATCAGGCTGCGAATCCGCTCAGAGAGCATGTCTACGGCGCTCCTTGCCTGCACTGCATGCGCCACAGCGTCCACCCCTACGGGCGTGCACGGCGCGCGCGTTCAAGACCACTCCCATGGCGGCAGCCGGGCCTCGGGGGAGAGTACCCTCCCCGGCGTGTGCAATCCGCTCCCCCGCCGTGGCTCGGCGGCCCCGGAGGGGGTCGTTACACGCTAGTGGTATGCTCCTCGTGAACCCCCCTAGCCCTAACGGCCCGGTGCACGCTGCGTCAGGGTTAATAAAACTCTATGGGTGCGCGACGGCCGGGCGTGTGGGAGGAGCGGCCTTGAACAAGAGGCGGTACACATGCATTGTATGTGGGAGGAGCTTCCCCGAGGGGCAGGGCATCATTATAACCAGGGCTGGGATAACCCTCGCCTTCCATAGTAAAAGCTGTCTAGCCAAGTTCTTCAGGCTGTTCGTGGAGAGGCTCGACGAGAAGGAGTTCAGGCGAGCGGCGCGGGATGTTATCAAGGAGCTCGAGGAGATTAGAAAGGCTAGGCTGCGGCAGAAGGTTATATAGCTCAGGGCTGCTCTCGCAGTGCCTCAAGCACGTTGTCGAGCCCCATCCTCTCTAGGAGCTCGAGAGCCTTACTCTTAGCTTCATCCTCACTGTTGGCAGCCACGTTGACCACGAGTATCGTGCCGCGGACCCTCACCCTGAACCTGGTCTCGCCGAGCTGCTCGTAGCGCTCGATTACCTCCAGGTCCTCCACACGGACCTTACCCACGCTACCAGCCCCCCGGGCAGCTGCGGCGGCTCCGCTCTCAGCCCTTTAACCCTGAGAGCCTGTCCACACTCAGGTTGGGGGCTGGTAGCGGTGGTGGACGTCCTCTTCGCACCATGGCGGTTTAAGTACATACGTAGCGTCGATGAGCGGCGTGGCGGCTGCGTCTTCTGCGAGGCGCCGCGGAGAAGCGATGAGGAGGCGCTCATCCTCGCCCGCGGTAAGCACTCCTATGTCATCATGAACCTCTACCCCTACAATACGGGCCACGTTATGGTTGTACCCTATAGGCATGTGCCCGACATAGTCGACTTGAACGAGGAGGAGCTGAAGGAGATCAGCTTCTTCATAAAGATATCGTTGAAGGCTATACGCGAAGTCTACAAGCCTCACGGCTTCAACATAGGCGTCAACCTAGGCCGGGTGGCGGGGGCGGGTATAGAGGAGCATGTGCACGTCCACATAGTGCCACGCTGGAATGGAGATACGAACTTTATGCCAGTGATAGCCGGTGTCAAGGTTGTATCCCAGGACGTCGCCGAGTCGTACCGTATGCTGCGCCCGGTCTTCGAGCGCCTCCTATCCCAGGAAGCCAGGCCTCAATGATGCCTATAACCGCCGAGAGCTGCGTGACTATCTCGTCGCGCGCCCTGCTCAGGCCGCGCCGGCTCCCCAGCGATACAACACGGACGCGTAGCGCGTGGGCATACCTCGCCGAGAGCCGGGCCCGCTCAGCAGCCTCCCGCAGCCGCGGCTCCGGCCACAGCCGGGCCCCCTCCTCTAGGAGGCCCGCAAGCCTATCAAGGGCATCCTCAGCGTCGCCGTTGACGAGCGCACTCTCGAACCGTGTTGCAACCATCTCAAGCGCCTCCCGCGCGGCGCGGAGAGCCTCCTCAAGCAGTCGTCTCGCCTCTGCAGGCGGGCGGCTCCGCCCGGAATACAAGCCTCCTCTCCTCATGCCTCTCAACCCTCGCGACCAGCCCCTTTCTCACAAGCTCCGCCAGGGCCAGCCGCGCCTCCTCCCGGGAGAGGCTCGGAAGCAGCTTCCGGGCTTCGCGGTACAGCTCCTGGAACCCCAGCGGCCCCCGCCTACAGAGCGCCTCGAGCAGAGCCTCTTCAACCCTCAAGGGATCCTGCCCCCGCTACGAGTTTGAGGGGGTCGCCTAAGGCCAGCGTGGCGGTATACCCGGCTGCTATCAAGGCTATGCCTGGATGGCCATGGGCCACCCATACATAGTCTTCCTCGCCTACGCAGCCCCGCCTCACGGCCTCCCGGACCATCCTAGCTATGTCCGGCGGGTCCAGGTAGATGTTGAACCTGGCCCGGTACTCGCCGCAGAGGTTGAGGGGATACCTCCACCCCGGCCTCTCCAGCAGCTCCCTAACCTTAACCGGCCTGGCGGCAAGGAGGTAGAGGAGCCTCAGGCTTGGAGGCACCCTGCGCAGCAGCTCACGGTGGCGGGCCAGGTTGAGCAGAGCGTTGGCCGCAGCGTAGAAGACCAGTATGACCGCGCTATACATCATAGTCAGCACGACGGCCGGTGTGACACCGCCCGGGGGCGCTCCGGGCGAGGCGACCGCGACCATGAGCATGGCGGCCACGTCTCCCCAGCCGTAGAGCCTCAGCAGCGCCAGCACCGAGGCGGCGGCGAGCATAACCCCGTCCAGCGCCAGGTACAAGTTGAGGGGCAGGGGGCCGTACGCGATGGGCCTGCCTGCAAGCCAGTCGACGACCTTAGCGGCTACAACTGCCACCATTAGAAGGGCGAAATCCCTCTCGCGCACCTCCCGCCTGCGAACATCCTCAAACGCCATATAGGCTAGCGCAGCGGCTGCCGCAGCCTCCGCGAGCAACCTACGTCCACCGCCAGCCCGCCCGGCGGAGCTAAGGCTTAATGGATGCAAGCCCTGCTGCCAGCCGGCAGCCACACGAGGTGACGCTAATGCGCCTAGACAAGCTCGAAGCTAGGCCGCTACGTCTACCCTACTCGACGCGCAACGCTAAGGCGCTGGCGGCCCGTCTGCGCAGGGCGACCGCGCTCTCCGATGGTGGCTATACGGTCTACTTCATAGTGGGGGGTCTCCGTGAGACCCTCTACGCTTGCCAGGCGGAGCGGGTAGACGTAAAGATACTGTATGAAACCGTTGACGATGTGCTCAGCGGCCTCCGGCACAGGGTGCCCCTGGTAGAGCTTCGGCTCGACGAGTGCAGCCTGAGAACACGCTGGGACGGCTCGATGCTCCGACTCGACCCGGAAGCTGTTGTATCATGTGAAAAATGCAGGAGCGTGGACCCTTAATCCTCCGGGTCGGCGATGCCGTAGTCTGTTATCACGAAGACAGCCTCGCCCTCCGGCAGGTGAGGCGCGTCTATGATCCTGGCTATCCTCTTGTTGCCCCGGCTCTTCCGCAGCTGGACCCTCACGCCCGGCGCGTGGTAGAGCACGTGGCCGCCTACCGGCTGGGTGGGGTCGCCGTAGAAGACGTCGGGCTTTGCCATCACCTGGTTGGTTATAACCACTGCGAGATCGTATATCTCAGCGAGCCTGGACAGCTGGTGGAGGTGCTTGTTTAGCTTCTGCTGCCTGGCGGCCAGGTTCTCCCTGCCCGGGTACTCGGCGCGGAAGTGGCTAGTGACAGAGTCCACTACCACTAGCTTTATGTTCTCCTTAGGCACGAGGTTGAAGAGTTCGTCGACTATCGCTATCTGGTGGTCGCTGTTTATGGCGCGGATGTAGTAGATGTTGGACATAACCTCGTCGGGGTCCAGCCCCCACCGCTTCGACATCGCCTCGATGCGCTCCCAGCGGAAGGTACCCTCCGTGTCGATGTAGACTGCCTTGGCTACCTTGCCCTCCTCGCTAAGCCCGCCCTTATCCTTAGGCAGCTGCACGTTGACAGCGAGCTGGTGGCATATCTGGGTCTTGCCGCTGCCGAACTCGCCGAAGAACTCGGTTATAGTCCTGGTCTCGACGCCGCCCCCGAGGAGATCGTCGAGATTGCGGCTCCCGGTGGTTATCTTCCTCGTCTGCAGCCTCTCCTTCTTGACCTCCAAGGCCGTCTTGAAGCGTATGTCCAGCGCCTCCCTGGCGGCCTTTATTATCCTCTGCGCTGTCGTTATGGGGATGCCTGCGGCGGCGCTTAGCTCCTGCGGCGTAGCGACAGCTATCGCTTCTATGGTGGCGTAGCCTGCTTCTATGAGCTTGTTGGCCGTGGCTGGGCCCACGCCCGGGAGGTCTGTTATGGAGCGTATCTCCTTGGACATACCCTACCAAGCCCCGGTGAGAGGGGTCGGGTAACACGTTTATATAGCAAGCTTAACCTGGCCGAAAGTATTCCATCCCCAAGCCTCCCTGGACCGGCACTGAAGTGCGGCGCCACAGCATAAAGCTCTCCAGCCCCCCGCCGCCCCGGGAGCCCCAGGGGCACAGGATGCGGACGCTTCTCATTCACGCGAAGCACTTCTGGTACAAGGCACGCCAGAAAGCCATAGCCGAAGCCGAACCCCCCGAGCAGGCGCCCCAGGAGGCGAGCGCCGAGAACGCCCTGGTAGTCTTCACAACCGTAGAAGCCGAAGACACTGAGAACCCCGAGCAGATAGTCGAGGAGGCAGCCGACGACGTGATAGACGTTGCAAAGAGGGTTGGCGCGGAGACCATAGTAGTCTACCCCTACGCCCACCTGTCAAACAGGCTCGCCCCGCCGGGGGAGGCCGTCAGGATACTGCGGATGCTGGCAGAGAAGATAGGCGAGCACGGAGCGCGCGTGATAAGGGCTCCCTTCGGCTGGTACAAGGAGTTCAAGATACACTGCTACGGCCACCCGCTCTCCGAGCTGTCTCGCTCCTACCAGGTAAAGGCGTCGAAGACACGCAAGGTCGAGAAGGAGTACTACATACTAACGCCGGAGGGTGAAGTGTATACGCCGCAGGAGTACCTCGAGAAGGCAGACGAGGAGTTCCGGGTTATCATAGAGAAGGAGGCGCTCGGCAAGGAGCTGGGCGAGGTTGAGAGCCGTGTACACTCCTTCTGCTCTAAGTTTGGCTTCGAGTGGGAGCCCATGGGCGACTATGGCCACATGCGCTACCAGCCACACGCCGCCCTGATGCTAGACGCTGTCTCCGAGTACGCCTGGACCCTGGCGAGGAGCCTCGGGATACCAGTCCTAAGGATACGTGGCACGAACATGTTCGACCTCGCCGCACGCCCTGTCTACGAGCACGCAGCCCTCTTCGGCGACCGCCTCTACGAGCTCTGGGCCGAGAAGAAGCATCTGGTTATGAGGTACGCCGCGTGTCACCAGCAGTTCGCGATGCTGAAAGATTACGTGCTCAGCTACCGCGACCTCCCCCTCGGCATGTTCGAGGTGGCGGACAGCTACCGGCTAGAGCAGAGCGGCGAGGTAACCCTATGCTTCAGGCTCAGGAGGTTCTACATGCCAGACCTGCACATACTGACACGCGACATAGACGAGGCGATGAAGGTGAGCGAGAGGCTGCAGGAGGTCATACACCGGGAGGCGGCGAAGCTCGGCCGGAGATACTATGCAGTCTACAATGTGACCCGCGACTTCTGGGAGAATAGCCGAGACAAGGTAGTCGAGCTGGTGCGGAGGGACGGCAGGCCGGCGCTGATAGCTGTGTACCCTGCAGGCATCTACTACTGGGTCGTAAACGTCGAGTACCACATAGTGGACGCGGCCGGCAGGCCGAGGGAGATAGCCACGTTCCAGTTCGATGTAGGCAACGCTGAGAGGTTCGGTATACGCTATGTGGACCAGGACAATAATGAGAGGTATCCTGTGATAATACACACTGCGCTCATAGGCTCCGTCGAGCGCTACATATACATGGTGTTCGACACCGCTGTCAAGATGGAGCTGGAGGGGAAGACGCCCACCATACCCCTCTGGATGGCTCCCATACAGGTGAGAATAATACCAGTCGACCCAAAGGACGAGAGGCAGCTCAGCTTCGCAGAGAAGGTTGCATCAATGCTCGAGGAGCGGATGATAAGGGTGGACATAGACGATAGGGACATGAGCCTCGGTAGACGCGTACGCGACGCCGCTAGAGAGTGGGTGCCCTACATAGCGGTCATAGGCTCCAGAGAGGTCGAAACGGGGACCGTCAACGTCACGGTGCGCGAGACTAACGACAGGATAGCCCTCCGCCCCGAGGAGCTGCTGGCGAGGATAGAGGAGCAGCTACGCGGCTACCCGCGAGTCCAGCCCACGCTGCCGAGGCGCGTATCCCAGAGGCCGAGCCTGGTGTATCTCGAGAAGCCGCCCAGGAGACAGTAGATGCCTCGAGGCCCCTTAGAGCCGGAGGGTACGGCGGCCGGCGTCGCCACCGCTGAAGGCCGCTCATCCCCTCCATGGTCGCTAATCGGGGTTCAACGCTCACCCGCCGGCCGGTAGCTCAACAGCGGCGCGGCGGGCTGCTCATAAGACTTGGGCGTCCGGGTCAGCTTTATTCAAGCAGAGCATAGCCCGGCAACCTTGCCCTGGGATAGTGCCGCTAACGTTAGGGTAGGGTGCCGGCGGCTTGTGTGGTATAATAGGGGTGACGGCGGACCCCGAGGTCTATGGTAATGTTGTGCCGCGGCTCGTTGAAGGGTTGAAACTGCTAGAATACCGTGGCTACGACAGCGCCGGCTTCGCCTTGGTCGAGTGTGGGACCGGCCGCCTCGTGGTCCTCAAGGATAAAGGGCGTATAGACGATATAGTTGAAAAGTATAGGGTTACCGGGTACTGTGCAGCGACGGGTATAGCGCATACGCGCTGGGCCACTCATGGTGCTCCGAGCAGAGTTAACGCTCACCCCCACATGGACTGTTCGGGCCGGATTGCGGTGGTTCACAATGGTATAATAAAGAACTTCGCCGAGCTGCGGGCGATGCTGGAGGAGCGCGGCCATAGGTTCCAGAGCGAGACCGACACGGAGGTTATCGCCCACCTCTTCGAGGAGTATCTGCGCCAGGGCCTTGAGCCCCTCGACGCATTCCGCAGGCTCGTCAGTGTTGTGGAGGGGGCCTACGCTATAGCGCTCATACACCTGGGGGAGCCCAGCCGGATATACTTCGCCCGTAACGTGAGCCCGCTGATAATAGGATTGGGTAACGGGTTCAACGCCGTCTCCAGCGATATACCGTCCCTGCTCCCGCTGACACGCCGCGTCCTCGCGCTGCGGGACGGCGAGTACGGCTTCATCGAGCCGTACAAGGTCTACATAGAGTACCGCGGGAGGCCGGTGGCGTGGAGCGAGCGTGTCACGCATGTCGCCTGGAGCGTGGAGGCGGCCAGCAAGGGCGGCTACCCGCATTACATGCTTAAGGAGATAATGGAGCAGCCCCGGGTCCTCTACGAGACCTACATGGGCCTCCTCTCCTCCGACGAGGTGCAGAGGGCGGCATCGCTTATCGCGAGTGCCGGCAGAGTCTTCATCACCGGGGCCGGGACGAGCTACCATGCCGGGCTGGTGTTCGCCTACTATATGGCCACAGTTGCCGGCACACCAGTCTACGCGTTCATAGCGAGCGAGCATGAGACCTATGCGAACCTCTTTGACAGTGACACAGTATTGATCGCGGTCAGCCAGAGCGGCGAGACCATAGACACCCTGCAAGCCCTGAGAGCAGCCAGGAAGAGGGGCTCCAAGATAATCGCCGTGTCGAACGTTGTTGCCAGCACTATCCCAAGGGAGTCCGACGTGGCAATCTACACCCGGGCGGGGCCCGAGATAGGTGTCGCGGCCACGAAGACTTTCCTTACCCAGGTTCTGGCGCTCACTCTACTATCGCTTGAGGTTGCACGCCTACGCGGCGCTGTAAGCGAGAGCATGTACAGCGAGTCTGTGAAGAGGCTTGCCGACTCTGGTAGGAAGGCGGGCGAGGGTTTGGAGAGGAGTAGCAGGCAGGTAGAACGCCTAGTTGGACTCCTTAAGGAGGTGAAGAGCATGTACATACTCGGCCGTGGGCTCGGGGTGCCGCTGGCTCTGGAGGCAGCGTTGAAGGTTAAGGAAGTGAGCTATATCCATGCCGAGGCTTACCCCGCCGGGGAGAGCAAGCATGGCCCCATAGCGCTGGTCGAGGAGGGGTTCCCTGTAATCTTCATAGGTGCTGACGATGGTGACATGCGCGATAGGCTCCAGAGCAACGTCATGGAGATGAAGGCGCGTGGAGCCTACACTGTTGTAGTTGGCTCGAACGCGTACAGCGGCATGAAAGGTGTAGACATGTATATCGGCCTCGGCGCTTTCGACGAGCTGACAGCACCCTACGCTGTCATCCCTCCCCTACAGCTCCTCGCCTACAAGCTTGCGGTCGCCCTCGGCAGAGACCCCGACAAGCCCAGGAACCTTGCGAAGACGGTTACAGTCGAATAGCTTTGTTTATCCTTCCATTCTATCAGCTGCAGACGCTGGAGCTGCGTGAGGTGCCCCGGTAGATGCGTGTACTCCTCCTCGCAGGCGGCGGCGCCAAGGGGCTCAGCCTGGTCATGGGTAGGGACGGGTCCAGGTCGCTCCTCCGCATGCCTGGCGGCAGGCTCCTCGATATGCACCTGCAAACTTTAAGCGAGTACAGTGACGATATTATAGTAGTGTCTGACGACCCGCTTGTGGAGAGCGTGTGCATCGAGAGCCCGGGTTGCAGGCATGTTCGGCAGGCGGCCCCCGGCGTCGAGGGGGCAGTCTGCTCCGGCCTCAGCGCCCTGGCCGGCGGCGGGCTTGTCACGGTTCTCTACGCGGACACCTACTACGAGAAGGGGTTCGTCGAGACGCATATGAGTAAGCTGCTTAACAGCTATGAGCCGATAGTAACGGTGACCAGGCCCGTCCTACTGCGCGGCCACTATCTCAGAATGGAGGTGGACCCAGTTGACGGAAGGGTATCCTCCACCGGGAGAGGCGACTTCGTCTACGCGGGCCTCATAACGTTCCCCCATGAGCTGGCGCGGGAGCTGCTCTGCCGGAAAGGTATGGACATGCATAGCTTCATTGGGGAGCTTGTGAGGCGCGGCCTTCAGGCGAACATCTGGCTAGGCGAGTGGCTCGACATAGACACGCCCTGGGACTACCTGGTGGCCGTGCAGCTGACCCTGCGTAGGCTGCGTGAGAGCAGGATAAGCACCTCGGCCAGGATAGGCCATGGCGTGGTCCTTGAGGGGCCGGTGGTAGTCGAGGACGGCGCTATAGTTGACCACTACGCGGTAGTCAAGGGCCCCGCCTACATCGGCCCGCGGAGCCTAGTCGGTGCCCACAGCTTCGTGAGAGGCTCAGCAATCTACGAGTCAGCAGTGGTGGGGGCCTATGCGGAGGTGAAGCGCAGCATAGTATATGACGCGGCGAGAGTGGGCTCCCACAGCTATATCGCCGACAGCGTGCTAGGCCGCGCCTCCACAGCCGCCCCCTACACGGTAACCATAAACACGCCGTACGCCGGTGTCAGCAGCGAGGTAGTGATAATGACTACTCACCCTCTAGAGACGCTCAAGATAGGCTCGGTGATAGCAGCCGGCTCCGAGACCAGCCCCCACGCGGTCCTAAAGCCTGCAACGATATACAGTGGGTGAAGCGGTGGAAGGCGGCTCTACGCTTTGGCCCCTCAGCATCCCCACCCTCTCAGCGCCCCGGCCGGCGGCGCAGCGGCCGGGATACACGCGTGAAGTGGGGCGTCACAGCCGCCTCCCGCTCCACGGCTGGGGAGCCTGCTGCGGGTAATATCAGTGCTAACCCCCGCCGGCCCCTGCCGGGGCTTCACGGAGGTGCGGCGGGTTGAGCGAGGGGCAGAAGACGCGGTTCCTAGGCCGCCACCTGATGGTCAAGGGGGAGTATGTTGACGACATACTCTCCGGCAGAAAGCGGGCCACCATAAGGCTTGGTAGGGTCAGGGTGAAGTATGACGAGCTTATAGTCCATGGGGGCGGCCGCCCGGTCGCCAAGGTCAGGGTGAAAAACGTCGTCTACAAGAAGGTTCGCGACCTAACCCTTGAGGACGCGTTGAAGGACGGCTTTAGCAGCGTCGAGGAGCTACTCCAAGCATTGAGGAAGGCGTATGGGGAGATAAGACCCGACGACTACGTCACGATAATAGAGTTCGAGGTTGTCCAAGACCTCTCGAAGCTAGAACCCGAGGACCCCTACCTAGGCCTGGAGCCCGCGGACATAGCTAGGCTAGCCCTCCGCTACCTCGGCGACACGCTCGGCGAGGAGGAGAAGAGGATTCTCCGCGACCTAACGGTGACAAACAGCATCCGCGCAACAGCGGTGAGGATCCTGGGGAGCCTTGAGAAGCGGTGGATAGTGAGGCGCGTCCTCCGCCGCGCGCTCAACGAGCTAGTACGCCGCGGCCTGATACGCGCCCAGCGGGGTAGAGCGCAGCGTAATAGGCGCTAGCCCCTCCCCTCGGGGCCCCGGGCAGGCGGGAGGCGCGGACGCCGTGACAAGATGGCTGCTCCGGTGCACCAGCTGCGGGCGCACCTGGTACCTCGAGGTGAGCTTTGACCTCACAAAGCTCTCGAGCGGCCGCCT
>JAADFC010000015.1 GCA_013153105.1 Thermoproteota archaeon | reverse complement strand
TCCCTCTTGCCCCGGTGGGTGGTGGTCGTCCAGGCGCCGTAGGGGGTGAGCCCGCTCCTCTGGATACCCGTGTTCATGTAGGCCTCGTTGTCAACGCATATGTAGATGATGTCCTCCCCCCTCTCCGCCGCGGCGCTCAGGGCCTGGAGCCCTATGTCAGCGGTGCCCCCGTCGCCAGCCCAGACGACCACCTGCGCATCCACGCCGCGGCGCCGCAGCGCCCTCGCCAGCCCGGAGGCGGCGGCGGCCCCGGCGGCGAAGACTATGTTGAGCACCGGCAGCCCCCAGCCCTGCCGCGGCCAGAGCCCCTGGATGACCGAGCTGCACCCCGCCGGTATCACGACGACAGCCCGCTCGCCAAGCGCCATGCCCAGGTAGCGGAACCCCATCGTCTCCGGGCAGCCGGGGCAGGCGGCGTTGCCCGGCATCACATACTTCTTCCTGGGGAGCCTCCTGATATCCACCGCCACGCCCATTCACCCCCCGCCGCCGCCGGCGCCCGGCGCCGCCCTGGCCACAGCCTCCGGGGGCGCGGCGCCGGGGCTGAGCCTGTAGAAGCGGCCCAGGTGGTACCAGTAGACGGGGATGAACACCCTCCCCCGCTCCTCGACCATCCCATAGGCCTCCTCGACTATCCTAGCTATATCTTCGTACGAGATGTCGACCCCGCCTATGCCCGCTGGCACCCCGACCATGCTCGGCCTGGCTTCGAGCGCGCTGCTAACCTCGAGGAACAGGGGGCCCGCGTGGCCGAAGGAGATGCTCCGGTCCAGCACCACCACCAGCCTCTTGCCCAGCCCGGCCTCCCGCAGCTCCTCCCAGGGGAAGGGCCTCACCCACCGGAGCCGCAGCGCGCCCGCGCGGAGCCCCTTCTCGCGCAGCATGTCAACCGCCACCTTGGCGTCGCCCATCCAGGAGCCCATACCGACTATCAGCGTGTCAGCGTCGCCGCACCGGTAGCATTCGACGAGGCCGCTGTAGTCCCTCCCAGTCAGCTTCCCATACTCCCTGCCGGCCTCCATTATCACCCTCCTGGCCTCCAGCATGCTCCGGTGCATGTCCATCCTAAGCTCCTCGAAGTACTCGTCCGGCACCAGGTTGCCCATAGCCTTCGGGTCGCCGGGCTCTATAGTGTAGGGCTGCCGCCTAGGGGGGAGGAAGGCGTCGACAGCCTCCTGGTCGGGTATCTCCACGGGCTCCACGGTGTGGCTGAGTATGAACCCGTCCAGCCCCACTATGCCGGGGAGGTAGACGCGCGGGTCCTCGGTCACCCGGAACATGATTATCGTGAGGTCGAGGGCCTCCTGGTTGTTCTCCGCCATCGATATCAGCCAGCCGGTATCCCGGGTGCTCATTATATCCGCGTGCTCCACGTGGATGTTCCACGGCGGCCCTATGGCCCTCGTTATAATCGCCATGACGAGGGGTATCCTGCTCGCGGCGGTCCACCAGAGCATCTCGTACATGTAGGCTAGGCCGTGGCTGGCGGTGGCGGTGAACGCCCGTACCCCGCCCACGGCTGCGCCGTAGGCTGCTGCGAGGGCGCTGTGCTCGCTCTCCACGTGTATCATCTCAGCGTCCATCTCGCCCTTGGAGATAAGCTCGTCTATCTTCTCCACAACGATGGTCTGCGGCGTTATCGGGTACGCCGCCACCACCTCGACCCTGGCCAGCTTCACCGCGTAGGCCACAGCCTCGTTGCCCCGGAGACCCATCCTAGCCGGCAACCCTGAGGCTCACCCCTCCCCAATCGGCTCCTCCACGAGCTTCAGGGCGCGAGTGGGGCAGACGTCGACACAGACCCCGCAGCCCTTGCAGTACTCATAGTCTATCACCGGCACCGCCTGCCCCCTCGGCCCCGCCCCCTCGGCCATCTCTATCACGTCCTCGGGGCAGTAGAGCCAGCAGAGGTAGCAGCCCACGCACCTCGCGGGCTCGAGCACCGGCCGGTGTGTGCGCCAGAACCCGGTGCGGCCCGCCGAGCCGGGGGCGGCCTCGGAGAGGGGTAGCGGGTGCCCCGCCGGGTCTATCCTCGCGACCAGCCCCCTCCTCGCGGCCTCCACGCCGCTCACCTCGCAGCCACCCTCTCCACAATCGCCTCCCTAGTCTCCCGGTAGGCCCTCCTGGCGGCCTCCGCGTTCAGCTCGGCGACCCTGCCCCTCCAGTAGCCGAGTATCGCCTCCACCACAGAGTCTATCGACACCACCCCCGTAGCCTTGGCGAGCGCGCCGAGCATAGCAGTGTTGACCACCGGCCAGCCGGCCACCACGAGCCCCAGCTCCTCCGCTATCCTGGTGGCGTTGACGGTGTAGAGCCTCGCCCCCGCCTCGAGCCTAGGGGGCTTGGGGACGTTCGCCACTATAACGCCGCCGGGGCGGATGCCCCTAACCACCTTCGCCCGCTCAGACTCCACGTAGACGAGCGAGGGGTCCAGCACCACCACCACGTGGGGCCGCCGGACCATGCTGTGGACCGGTACCGGCCTCCCGGCTATCCTAGCGAACGCGAGCACGTGGGCGCCCCTGCGCTCGGCGCCGAAGCTGGGTATCGACTGGCCCCACTTCCCCTCGATCATGGCCGCCCTGACCAGCAGCGTCGCAGCGGTCACCGCGCCCTGGCCGCCCCTGCCGTGGAAGCGCAGCTCCACCGCGCGCTGGAGGGCCTCGAGGAAGCCGCCCGGCTCCAAGGAGTGGTGGCACCCCGCAGCCTACCCTCTACCACGGCGCCTCGGGGGCCTTTATCGCTCTCCCACCCCGCGACCACCGTTGGTAGCTTCCGCCTCACCCTCTATCACAAGCCTCCTCACCTGCTTGTAGCCCGCCACCCTACTGTTCACCCACTCCAGCAGCTCCCGCTCGCTCGCCCTCGCACCAGGCTTCAGCCACACCCTCGCAACAGGCACCTGCCCCAGCTCCCCCGCGGGCTCGCCCTCCACCACCGCCCTCGCCACGGCCGGGTGCCTCTCCAGTATCGCCTCCAGGTCCCTGGGGAATATCGGGTACCCCTTGTACTTGAGCATCCTCTTCCTGACACCGCGGAAGTAGAAGCGGCCCTCCCCGTCTACCGCCAGTATATCGCCGGTCCGCAGCCAGCCGCCGGGGAGCAGGGCCCTCCGCGTCTCCTCTGGGTCCCCATAGCCCCTCATCACCATGGGGCCCCTGGCGAGCAGCTCGCCCACCCCGCCCTCGGCCGGCCTCCCCGGGTCCTCGGGGTCGACCAGCCTCGCCTCCACGCCTGGCATCGGCCTCCCAATGCTCCCCGGCGGGTTGTCGCCGGGCAGCGTCGCGGTGAGCGGCGCGGCCTCGGTCATGCCGTAGAGCTGGAGCAGCTCCACCCCCGTCGCCTCGAGCCAGGAGCGCTGCGTCTCAACCGGAAGCGGCGCGCCGGCGGAGACAGCGTAGCGGAGCCCCCGGTGCCCCTTGTAGCCGGCGCCTAGCAGGGCCTGGTAGAACCCGGGCGCGCCGAGCACCATCGCGGCCCCGCTGGAGGCCAGCTTCTCCGCGGCGTCCCTGGGGTCGAGGCGGCCCCTCTTCGTGTAGAGCACCGCGCGGCCCCCCGCGTAGAGGGCGGCGAGCATCGAGACCTGCAGCCCCAGCGCGTGGCTCACCGGCGCCGAGACGAACACAGCGTCGCCCCCGTCGAGGCCGTAGTGCTCAGCCACGGTGTGGGCGGAGGCCGCCACCCCGCCGTGGCTGTGTACCACGGGGAGGGTCCTCCCCGCTATCCCCGCGTAGAAGTAGATTATCGAGTCCATCCAGCCCCTCGGGCGGTGGTAGCCCTCCCAGGCCCCCCTCCCCGCCGCCTCCCCGGCGAGCCGCTCGGCCTCCACGCAACCCGCCCCGTGGCGGCGGGCGACGCTGCAGTGGGCCTCGCCGAGCCCCTCGTGGGTTATGAACAGCCTGAGCCTCCCCCGCAGCTGCTCGAGCTGCATGTCCAGGTCCATGCTGTGGCTGAGGGGGTCCACCACAGCCGCGGCCGCCCCAGCCATCCACACGCCGTAGAGCGCCACGGCGGCGTCCACAGTGTTTATAGGGGCTACCGCGACCACGTCGCCTGCGGAGACGTTGAACCTCTCGGCGAGCAACCCCGCGGCAGCCTGGGCGGCGCGCAGCAGCCCGCTGTAGGTGAGCCGCCTCCCCTCGGTGTCCTCGACCGCCACAGCCTCCGGCGCCTGGGCGGCGTGGCAGAGGAGCGCCTCCACCATAGACTCCGGGTACCCGCAGCCCCTGGGCAAAACCCGCGGCACCGCGCCCTCCGCGGGGCCGGGTGGGGGCTGTTTAGCTCACCCCGCACCCCTTTTCAACAGGCGTTTAAACCTACAGATGTGCGGATATAAGGGTTTATGAGTGGGACACAGGAGGGGCCACGTTGGGTGCGTTGGGTGTGCGCCTTCTCCACCCCGGCGCCGGCTGCTGAGGCGGAGCGGCACCTGGGCCTCTGGGAGGAGTCCAGCACGTACCGGGAGAAGCCCAGGGGCGAGGCCGAGTACATCCTCGTAGTCGAGGATGTGAGGGTGGAGTTCGGCGGCATAGTGGCGGTGGACGGCGCGGGGTTCAGGCTGAGGCCGGGCGAGATAATAGCTGTGATAGGCCCCAACGGCGCGGGGAAGACGAGCCTCCTCAACGTTGTGAGCGGCTTCTACAAGCCCAAGAGGGGCCGCGTCGTATTCATGGGCCGAGACATAACGGGTCTGCCTCCCCACGAGAGGGCGAGGCTGGGTCTCGCGAGGACGTTCCAGCACAGCGAGCTGTTCAAGCACATGACAGTCGTGGAGAACATAATGGCGGGGCTGGAGCCGTGGAGACGCTACAGCCTGGTCGAGGCCGCGCTCTGGCTCGGGAGGGTGAGACGCTGGGAGGAGTGGGCCCGCGAGGTGGCGGAGCGGATGATAGACCTCCTCGAGCTCCACGAGTACCGTGAGCGTATTGTGGAGGGACTCCCGCCGGGCGTGCAGAAGAGGGTTGACCTCGCCAGGGCGCTAGCGCAGAGCCCTAAGGCGGTGCTCATGGACGAGCCCATGGCGGGGCTGAGCAGGGAGGAGAAGGAGGACCTAGCACGGGCCATAGTCGAGGTCAACGAGACACGCGGCGTCTCCTTCGTGCTAGTCGAGCACGACCTCGAGGTTGTGATGGACCTCTGCGACTGGGTCGTAGTCATGGACTCCGGCCGCGTGATAGCTGAGGGCCGCCCCGAGGAGGTGGCCCACAACCCGAAGGTGGTGGAGGCCTACATAGGGGGGTGAGCCTTGGACTCCCGGCAGGTGGACGGGAAGCCCTACTACTCGACGTTCCCATGGCTCCTCCAGAGAAGGGCCCGGGAGCAGCCGGGCGAGACGGCGTTCCGCTGGAAGCGCTACGGGGTCTGGAGGAGGTTCACCTGGGCCGAGTACTACCAGCTCGTCCGCTGGGCAGCCCTGGGGCTCCACGAGCTGGGCATAGGGGCCGAGGACAAGGCCGCGTTCATAATGGGCAACCGGCCGGCGTGGCCCGTCTATGAGGTGGGCGCCCAGAGCCTGGGCGCGGCCACCGTCGGGATATACCGTGACAGTCTCAGCGACGAGGTAGAGCACGTGCTACGCCTCAGCGGCGCCAGGATAGTGCTGGTCGAGGGGCAAGAGCAGCTTGACAAGGTGCTCGAGGTAATCGACAACACGGAGGTTGAGAAGATAATTGTCGACGAGGCGAAGGGCCTCCACATGTACCGGGACAAGCTGGGCGACCTCGTGATAACCTTCGGCGACCTGCTCCGCATGGGCAGGAGGCTCGAGCAGCGCAGCCCGGGGCTCTACGAGAAGCTCGTCTCCGAGCTCGACCCCGAGATGGTGGCGGGCCTCTTCACAACGAGCGGCACCACGGGTAAGCCCAAGCTGGCAATGCTGAGCCACAGGAACCTGCTAGCCATGGCATATCAGCTAAACAAGCTAGACCCCGTGGAGCCCGGCTGGGAGTACGTATCATTCCTCCCGCCGGCCTGGGTGGGAGAGCAGATGATGAGCATAGCACTCCACTTCATGGCAGGGTTCAGGGTGAACTTCCCCGAGAGCATGGAGACGCTCTGGAGGGACTTCCGCGAGATAGCTCCACACTTCCTCTTCGCCCCGCCCCGCGTCTGGGAGCGCATAGCGAAGGACGTGATGGCGCGGATGGAGGACAGCGACCCGCTGAAGAGGCTCGCCTACAGGTTGGCGATGAGGATAGGCTACGCGGCGGCCCGGGAGAGGCTCCGACCGGGCAGGAGGAGCCCTCCGCTCCCCTACAGGCTGGCGTGGCTCCTCGCCTACTGGCTCGCCCTCCGGGGGATACTCGACAAGACCGGGCTCAAGCGGGTGCGCCGCGCCTACACCGGCGGCGCCTTCCTCGGCCCGGACTACATACTCTACTTCCACGCGCTCGGCGTCAACCTCAAGCAGATCTACGGCCAGACCGAGGTAGCGGGCATAGCGGTTGTACACCCCGACGACGACGTCCGGCTCGACACGGTGGGGAAGCCTA
>JAADFC010000099.1 GCA_013153105.1 Thermoproteota archaeon | reverse complement strand
CGCCTACGTGCCGGAGGAGACCGCCGTCTATCCGAGGCTTACCGGGTGGGAGCACCTGGTGTTCTACGCCAGGCTCTACCTGGGCGACCGGGATGCCGCCCTGGAGGTTGCGAGGAGGGCTGCCGAGCTGACGGGGCTGAGCGAGGTGGACTTGAGGCGGCGGGTTGCGGGGTACAGTAAGGGTATGAGGCGCCGCCTGCTGCTGGGCCTCGCCCTGGCCCTCGAGTCCCCCCTGCTGGTTCTCGACGAGCCCACGTCGGGGTTGGACGTGTTCTCGGCTGTGCAGGTGAGGCGCCTTATACGGGAGGCTGCGAGGGCCGGGAGAGCGGTCCTGGTGACGGGCCATAATATGCTCGAGATAGAGCGTGTGGCTGACTACGTTGTACTGCTGGGCGGGGGGAGGGTGGTGGCTGAGGGCGAGCCCGGCGAGGTTGTCAGGAGGTTCGGCGCCTCGGACCTCGAAGAGGCCTTCGTTAAGGCCTTCACTGCGGGTGGCGGGTCTTGAAGCGTGCGCTGGTGGTAGCGTGGAAGGATGCGCTGGAGTTCCTGCGTGACCGTAAGAGTATAGGGTTGATGGTTGTCTCGGCTTTCCTGTTCCCCCTGCTGGGGCTGCTGGTGACTGGGCTTGCTAGCCAGCAGCGTGCGCTGGTTGTGGTAAGGCTGTGCGATGAGGGCAGCCACGTGGAGGCGTTCACGGAGGCGGTGAGGCGCAGCCTGGAGAGTCTTGGGTGGGTTGAGGTCAGGCTGGTCGAGGGGGGGCCCTGCGGCGCATACCCCAACGCGACCCTGACCATAGTTGTCCCTAGGGGCTTTGAGGCGAACGCCTCCAGTATAGATAGGCCCGTGGTTGTCCGTGTCTACAAGCTTGTTGGGAGCAGTGCGGCCGCGCAGCTGGAGTCAGTGGTCTCCAGGGTTGCCGGGGAGTTCTCCCATAGCCTCGCGGTGCAGCGGGTTGAGCGTCTCGCTGGCCTCGCCGGGCTGCGTGTGGAGGCTGAGAATGTGCTCAACCCCCTTAGGCTTGCTACGGAGTCTGTAACCGTTGGGGGCGGGGTTGTGGGTGAGGGTGTTGAAGCTAGGGTGCAGCTCGCCAGGTTCCTTGCCTTCGCTGTGTTCTTTGTGTTGAACCCTGCTGCGATAGCTGTTGCAGACTCGGTGGCTAGAGAGCGGGAGAGTGGTACCGGTGAGCTGATAGCGGTGACGCCGATACGTGGCGGCGAGTTTGTTGTGGGCAAGGCGTTGGGCTCCTTGGCCGCCGTGGCTCTGGCGGGTGCGGTTGACACCCTGGCGGCGCTCGTGTACAGCGGCCTCTCCCCAGGCGGGCTTGATGCGGGGCTTGTAGCTCTCCATGCTGTCGAGACTATGCTGGCCGTCTTTGCGACCGCCGCGCTGACTATACTAGCTACAATGCTACTGCCGGGGCAGCGTACCGCTACGCTCGTCACGAGCCTTATAACGGCGACCGCCACTATGGTGTTCTTCGCCTCCCTCTTCGTGGACTTCGAGAACCTGCCTCTAACTGTGAGGGTTCCACTCTACCTCATCCCCTACACCTACACTGTCATGGCTATAAAGAGCTACGCCCTCGGCGACGCGGGGGCCGCCGCGGTCTACACTGCCGCCCTTGCAGTCGCCGCCGCTGCTGCGCTGGCCGCGGCCGCCGCGGTTTACCGGCCCAGCCGGATGGTTAAGCGGGGCTAGCCTCCGGCTCTACAGGATAACACTGCCTGCCTCTCGTTGAGCACCCGGCTGCTACACCGGTACCCCCGCGCCTCGAGGAGGCGCTGCAGCTCGCCCGGCGAGGTCGGCGGGTGCACCTCCACTACTAGGATGGGGGCTTCGCTGGGCGAGGGCGTGTAGGCCCGTAGGAGTCTGTCCTCGACCCCCTCTACGTCAAGCTTTACCGCCGCCGGCGCCGCCTCCAGGACCGCGCGTTTGAAGGCCACGGTCTTAACCTTTAGCGGCTCGGGGTGCGCTACACCCATCTCCTCCGCGTAGGCTCGGTGGAGCGAGGAGTTCGCCCAGTTGGGGGGCCGCCAGAGCGTCGCCTCGCCGTCCTCCTCCGCCACCGCCGCCCGGTATAGGCGGAAGTCTATCCCCTGGGGCAGGTTGGCTTCGATGTTTAGCTCGGCGACGCGCGCGGCGTCTGGGTTGGGCTCATAGACTAGCAGCCTCCGCGGCTTCAGCATGTTGGCTAGGTGGACTGCTGAGAAGCCCAGGAAGCCGCCTATGTCTACCACGCTCTCCACCCTGTAGCCGCGGAGGCTGCTAAGCATGTACTCGTCCATACAGACCACGTGGACCAGGTTGGCCCACGCTTCGGGGAGCTGGTCCGCGGGCACGAGAAGCCTGTAACCGTACCGTGCAACTTCAACCTCTACAAGACCCTCCCCCTCAAGGGCGGCGTCCACGAGGGCTGCGACGCTGCCAGGCGAGAGGCAGCCCTCGCTGGACTCGATGAGCCAGGCTAGGTACTCAACATCCTCGGCGTGCATGCGGCCAGCACCCGCTGCGGGCGGACGAGGGAGGCGGGGTCGGCGATGAGGCTTGTCTTCACGGCCCCAGGAGGCGGGGCTCGTGGAGCCCCCAGGCCTCATCCCCTTCTCAGGCGCTGCTGGCCAAGCTGTAATTAGGCTCCCGGGCAGGCTTGGGGTTTCGCGGCCGGTGTGAGGAGCTGGGTCCTTGCGGTTGCCCCCTTAGCCCCGCGCGCGGCCGCGGGGGCTGCTGAGGGTTTCGCGCCCCGACCGGCCCCGGTCCCCTTAGCCCTCCCCCTCCTCGGCGCCCGGAGGGGCTTGGGGCGGTGGAGGGTTGAGGCTGGAGGTCCGGGGCTGCAGCTCGGCTGGAGGCGTGGTCGAGGCCCCCGCCTCGCTGTGGTCTACGCTGTTCTCCCTGGCCGCCGCAGCCGCCGTCGGCGGGGGCGTTGTCGAGGCTGGCCACACCGCCGCACGGAGCGGCTGTGTGCGTGAGCTCGCTAGGGGGCTGGGCCTGCTGGGGTATAGGGTTGAGGTGCAGGGCGGCTCCATCGAGGTGGTTGACTCCGGCGAGCCGGCTGGCGGCAGCCTCGTGGCGAGATGCGGCCTGCTGGCTGCCGCGCTGCTGGCGCCGCTGGCGGCTGCTAGGCTTAGGCCTGGCCAGCGCCTGGTCATCCGGGCGGGCTACGAGGCGCTTCTCAGGAGCCCCTATAGACAGGTTGTAGAGGCGGTGACGTCCCTCGGAGGCCGCGCCTGGCACGGCGAGAGGCCCGGCTCCCTCGTGGTAGTCGAGGGCTCTGTCTCGCCGGCCCCGAGCCGGCCCCTGGCTAGACTCTACAAGCCCTGGGCCGCTGCCGCCGCGGGCGCCGCCCTGGCGGCTCTAGCCGCGGGGAGACCCCTGACGCTACTGCTGCACGGCTCCGTGAGGGGCACCGCGCTCCTCGAGGAGGCGGTGAGGCTGCTCCAGCTGCTGGGCGTCGAGGCGAGGTGGAGCGGTGGAAGGCTGGTGGTCGGCCCATCCGCCGCGCCCGCCCGGGCGGGCCTAGAGCCTGCCTCCTCCCTCTACGCCGCGCTGGCAGCTGCGGTGCCGCTGCTCGTGTGCAGCGGCGAGTGGAGGGCTGAGATTAGGTGGAGGCTGCTCCAGGGCGCCGGCGTGGAGGAGGCTAGGAGTCTCGCGGCGGCGCTGGGCTTTGAGGCGGAGGCGCGCTGCGAAGGGGGGGCCTGCAGTATGCTGCTGCGCCCGGGGAGGCCGAGGTCGATGGTGCATAGTGTGAGGCGCGACCCAGACTACGCCTTCCTCGCCCTACTACACGCGGGCCTAGCGGGGGGCATCATCTCAGGGCTCGAGGTGCTCGAGGCTGAGGGCTACCCGGCCTCCAGCCTCGCGCGCCTGGAGGGAGCCGCTGTCGAGGAGGGCGAGGAGGGGGTTAGGGTCATGGTCGAGGCGGCCATGCCCCCAGGCGTGTTCGAGTGCCAGGAGGAGGCGAGGCCTGCCTGCATGCTTGTCCTCGGCCGTATGCTGGCGGCCGCGCGTGGGGGCCTCGTTGCCGCGGAGAAAATAGAGGACAGGCTGCCGGGGCTCCTCGAGGCCGCCGTTAGCCTTTCTGACGTTTTGTCTGTTCGCTAGGGGGCAGCACTGTGAAGCCCTGGAGGCCGACGCGCAGCCTCTTGCTGAACGTGGCTACTTTCTGTATCTTCAGCTTCTCCGCTACTACAACCGTTATAGCGTCAAGGAGGGTTAGGCCCTGCCGGGACGCCCTCCGGTACGCCTCCGAGATGTCATCGACGGTGACGTTGTAGGGTATTATCCGGCCCATCTTAACCAGCCTGTCTATATAGTCGACCAGCGGCTGGACGCGCGTGTAAGCCTTCTCCCTCACCTCAACATCGTAGAGCTTAGCTACGGACTCCTCGAACGTCTCCGCGCCCGACTCCGCGCTAGCCGCCGCGACGAGGGCCGAGGAGACGGCTGCGAGGAAGGCCGTGCTGGGAAGTACTATTGTCTCGAGGCCCTGCTCGGCTCTGCTGAGCAGGTTTACCGCGAAGTCCGCGCCCTCCTCGCCTAGTATGAGCCTTATGAGGACAGTCGAGTCGACGAGCACCGGGCCAGCCGCCACGGCTGCTCACCTCTCCGCCTGCACACTACACCGGTGCCGCTAGCCGGGTATGACTAGTTGTTCGAGTTTCTCGCTTGGCAGCTTCGAGTCCTCTACGAGGCCGCGTAGCTTGCCGGCCTCGGAGACGCGGACATACTTTATGAATAGCCTCATGGCCTCGCGGATTGCTTCACTCCTGCTCATACCACGCTCCTGGGCTGCCTTATCGAACTCTATGAGCAAGTCGCTCTGGACACGTACATAAATCGCAGTTGGGATGCTCACGAGACATGCACCTCTCCGCTCCTCTGTGTCTCTTCCTTCAGGGGGTGTGCCGGATATAACGTTAGCAGGTGTCGTCTAGTCGCAGCTCCCGACGCGCGGGGAGCAGCGCTGTTAAAAAGGCTAGAAGCCTCCGGCGGGCGGTGCCATGGAGCCGCTGTGTGAGCGTGGAGGTGCGGAGAGGCATGCCGGTGGGTAGGCGCTACACCGCATACCGTCGCGTTGTCGAAGAGCTTGGCCTGAGGCAGCTCGACGTCTACCGCTACAAGGACCATGACGAGCTGCGGCTGCTCACGCCCAGCGGGGAGGTGAAGCTGGTTAAACTGCCGCGACGCCGAGACGAGATGACCGTGGAGGAGTTCAGGGAGTTTCTCAGGCGCGAGCTTGGCCTCTAGGCTCAGCGTGCACCCCCCTAGTATCAGCCGGACGGCTCCCGGCGGGCTCCGCGATCGCGCCCGAGGATGCAGCAGCGTAGGCCAGGCAGCTGGGGATGCCCTGCCGCGGCACAAGCTCTGGGCAGCGCGGCTGCGTGAAGCCGCAGCGGCCGGCGAGGTAGTCGCGCAGCCTGCAGGGCTCGTCCCTCAGCCTGTTCTCTTGGAGGACACAGCGGGGGCCGGCGTAGCTGAAGATTTCAGGGTGCACCTGCTCCAGGAGAGCTTGCACCTTCCATGCGAGCATCCTTATCTCCCACTGGGCGTGGCTGCACATGCGTAGTGGGAGGAAGCTCTCCAGCAGCTCACGCGCATTCATAGTGAAGACTATCCTTGTCCTCACCGCCTGGGGTAGCAGCATCCTCGCATCCTCCTTGGGTATATGCTTCGACAGCGCCTCATAGTACTCGGCGGCCGCGGCAAGGTAGGCCCGTGCATACCTCGCCAACACATCCCCGCTCCAGCCAGGGTTGAAGACGAAGGCCTCGCTGGCCGCGGCGGCCAGCTCGGCCCAGCCTACGCGGCCCCGCTCCGCCTCGTCCAGGGCGGCTCTCAGGGCGTCGGCGTAGGCTCGGTGGCCCCCAGCCCCCCCAGGGCGTTGGGGGCAGCGTCTGCCTAGGAGGCTGCACACGCGGAGCACCGCGGCGCGTAGGAAACCCTCGGTATGCCTCATGCTCTGCTGGGTGTAGCTCGCCAGACGGTGGCGGACCAGCTGGTGGCTGCACACGCGGCTGCACTCCGCCTCGAAGGTGTAGACGCTATGCTCCAAGGGGCTACCATGCCCCCTCCTTATGAGCTCCCTTATCCACTTCTCGACATCCTTGCCACTCATGTTCCACGCGCTCGAGAGGGGTTTCTTGGAGACTGTTATCCTAGCCGCCGCCGCGACCAGGCGCGGGCCCTCGCGCGTGTACTGTAGGAGCGCGACCTGCACCGGCGGGCGCAGCCGGGGAGAAGACGCCAAGCCCACCCCTGGGAGAAGGGTTCCCCCTAGAGGAGCGTCGCCGGGGGCTGAAAGGGGCTGGGGCGTTTAGAGTGTTTTTAGACCTCGCAGGTTTTGCATGTGCTGTTCTCGGTTAGCTCGACGACTACCGTGCCGTCCTCGGTTTTCGCCTCTTTGACCTGGAAGAGCTCGCCTAGCCTCTCGTCTGCTTCCAGGTGGTCGCGGGTCATCCTCTTCTTGAGGTGTGTCATCCTCATCCCGCGGCGGCGGCTTCGGCGGGTCTC
>JAADFC010000079.1 GCA_013153105.1 Thermoproteota archaeon | reverse complement strand
GGGGCCCCCGCCGCTCAGCGTGGCCCTAACCGTGGCGGCCACCGGCGGGCTGGCCGCACCCCTGGCCGCCAGGTGGCTGCGCCGCGTCGAGGAGTGTCTCGACGCGCTCGCCGACGCCGCCGCAGCCTCCCACGGCGCCGGAGAGGAGGCAGCCAAGGGAGATGATGGAGAAGGAGTCGGGGAGGACTTCGGCGCCGGGGCAGCGGCCGGCGGCGAGGCGGGGGGCGGCGGGGAGGCTAGTCTATCGGGGTCAGGCCCGTCTCAAGCATCCTCCTGACCTGCAGCCAGGTATCCCTCATCTTCCGGACCCTCGCCACTAGCATGCCGTCCCTCTCATAGGTGCCGGCGACAACCACGTCCACACCCAGGCTCTGCATGTACTCCAGGAACTCCTCAAGCCTATCCCGGTTCTCGAACTCTAGCTCAAACTCCTCGTAGACCGGCTCCCCCGCCGCCACCAGCCGCACAGTCTCCAAGGCGGGCTCCAGGGCTGCGAGCCCTATCTCGGTGGCGAGCTTCTCCAGCCTAGGCCCCTGCAGGCCCTGCTCGTAGGCGCGGAATATCTCGCGGAGGAGCCTCGAGAAGAGGAAACCCCTCCCCTCCTCCATGAAGAACCTCATGCCCAGCCTTATGTCGCCCACGTTGGTAGCGTGCGTGGTGTACTTGAGGGGGTGCACCCGGTACTCCGGGTCCTTGACCACCACACCCTCCCTGCCCCGCCGCTCCAGCGCCTCCACTATCGAGCGGAACCCCTCAATGTCACCCTTGTCGAGGACCCCGAGCACCGGCACGTGGGGCACACCATGCTTCTCGGTAGCCTCATCCCTCACCCTCGGCGGCAGCGGCTTACCCGAGCGGAATATGTCGAAGACGAAGTAGCCGAACCTGGGGGCCTCGGGGTAGTAGTACCTCGTGTAGGGGTTCTCCAGGCCTATAACCTCCCCCGCAGCCACGTGCTCCTCCTCGCCCAGCTCCCGCAGCATCTCCCGCAGCCTGCCGCCCAGAAGCCTCTCTATACGGTCAGTAGTGTAGGGGCAGATGAAGCCGCCACGGGTGACAGCGAGGAGCCTACCGTCGACCAGCACGACCCTAACATTGTACCCGTTAAGCTTCTCCTCGACGACTATCCTGTCTACGAAGTGCCTCGGGAGCGCCACGGAGGGGAGAACCATCCGCTGTATAGGCGGGTACCCGTGAACCACCCGGCTCCAGCCCCGGCCGAAGATCACCACCGTACCCTCAGGGTAGCCTCCAAGCTCCCGGCGCAGCGACGCGTAGAGGATGCCGCGGAACACCCGGAACCTTATCGTCCTATGCTTGGCCAGGCTCTCCACACGCTCCCGCTCGAGCCCCAGCGCCTCCGCAACCGCGTCAACCATCCATGGCTCAGGCTGCACCCAACCCACGCCACTCACGCCCAGCCACCCCCAACCGCACCCGCAACGCGGGGAGGGAGAAAGGCCCGGGGCGCCGGCTCCGCCGAGGATAAGCAGTCTCCCGGAGGCGGGACGCCCCCGCCTAAGGGCGCGCAGCGCCTCGGGAGCCGCGGCGAAAACTGTGTAAGGCCGGCCTAGGATTCTAGCACCACGCCAGTACCGTAGGCGAGGAGCATCGCCCACTCTATACCTGCGCCAGTCACCCTGCGCACGTCCAGCTTCACGCCGAGCACCGCGTTGGCTCCAATGGCCTGGGCCTTCTCGCGGAGCTTGTCCAGCAGAGCGTTTATCTCATCCTCCACCCCGGCGACAGTCATGCTGACAAGCCTCGCCGCGTAGACGAAGCCCTTCACCTCGCGCACCTTAACACCCTCCGGGGGATGCTCGAGGGTTAGAAGCAGCACCTCGCCGCCCGCCACTCTGACCACCTCCAACCCGTCTCGTATCTAGCAGCCCCGCCCCCCGGGAGGGCCTCCGGGGGGCTCGGGGCGGGTATCTCCACGAGGATAGGGCCGGGGGTCAAGGAGGTACATAACCATATGGTACGTGGGCCCCCCTGGGGGTCTGGCCGGGCGGGGCTAGAGTATGACCTTGTAGCGGCGTCTGCCGAGCCTGGCGAGCAGGGCCTCGTACTCCCTCCTCCGGAGCACGGTCACGACCTCTACCAGGGTGCCCCTCGCCGCGTAGACTACTGCTACATCGTTGCATCCGAGGGCCAGGTAGACGTCGCGCTCATGATCGTAGGCGAGCTGGACGGGGCACCTGAGCGCCTCCTCGACCTCCCCGGGGGTGACGCCGCGCTGTCTCATCCGCTCCCTGGCGTGCCTGGAGAAGATGATGCGGTAGCCTGGGGGCAGCAGGGGCGGGGGCCAGGCCAAAACCGTGCCCCTCACCCTCCAGGGTCGGGCCAGGGTCAGCCTCGAGGCTTGGTGCCCAGCTTCCTCATTAGGAGCCTCGCAGCGACCACCAGGGGGTCCCAGACCGGCGCCACCTTCGGCATGTAGCCCAGGTCGAGGCTGAACAGGTCCCAGACGGTGGCCTTGGACTGGAGCAGCGCTGCCACCACGTTTACGCGCCAGAACGCGGTCTCGTCGCCCACCGCCTGGGCTCCCAGGAGCCTCCCGGTCTCAGCGTCGGCCACAACCTTGAGCAGTATCTTTGAGCCCCCGCCCACGTAGTGGGCCTTCGTCCTAGCCTCGAGCCTCGCAGCGACCGGCTTGAACCCAGCCTTCTCAGCGTCCCTCTCGCGGAGACCCGTGGCGGCCACCACTAGCCCGAACGCCTCGGTCACACTGGTGCGGACCACGCCTGGGAACACTGCGTCGCCGCCGGCAATGTTGGTGCCGGCCACGAATCCCATCTTATTAGCAGCCGGTGCCAGGGGGACCCAGGCCCTCCTACCCGTCACAAGGTCGACAGTCTCCGCCACGTCGCCAGCCGCGTAGACCTCGGGGCGGCTGGTCCTCATCCTCTCGTCGACCCACACGGCCCCAGTCTCGCCGATGCGCAGCCCTGCACTCTTAGCGAGCCCCACCTCGGGGGCGACCCCGACGCCTATGATGAACGCGTCCCCCTCCACCGCGGAGCCGTCGGCGAGCACGGCACGGCGCACCCTGCCCCCCTCAGCCTCGAACCGCTGCACGCCCACGCCAAGCCTGAGGGCGACCCCATTCGCCTCGAGGACCTCCGCAGCCGGAGCCGCCATGTCCTCGTCGAGCATAACCGGGAGAACCTGGCTGGCCAGCTCCACAACCACAGCCTCCCTGCCGAGGGCCCGGACGTTCTCGGCCACCTCGAAGCCTATGTAGCCCGCGCCGACTATAACCACCCGCCTCACATCATCGCGCACCAGGTAGCGGCGGATCCTCTCCGCGTCGTCGAGGCTGCGGAGCGTGAAGAAGTTCTCGTAGCCCAGCAGCTCCCTCCAGAGCCCGGGCACCTTAGGCCTGGCGCCCGTGGCGAGGACTAGGTAGTCGTACTCGTAGACGCCCTCCCCGCCGTCGGGCCTGCGGAACCTCAGCCTCCTAGCGTCGGCCTCCACCTCGGTTACCTCAGTCCTTATCCTCACGTCTATACCCCGCTTCTCCACGAACTCCTCCAAGGGGTAGTAGACTAGGTCATCGAGGGTCTTCACGGTGCAGCCGATGTAGTAGGGGGTGCCGCAGAGGGCGAAGCTGACCCAGCGCCCCTTCTCGAACACGACAACCTCAGCGCGGTCTCCGAGGAGCCTCTTCACCCTGCTGGCAGCCGCCATCCCCGCGGGGCCGCCGCCCACTACAGCGACGCGGAGCCGCTCCAAGGCCACTCGACACCGGGTGGAGGGGCTCTACGACCCCCGCGGGGAGGTTAAACCGGGGCCGCCGCTCGCTCCAAGCTCCACCTTGAGGGGCACGCTGTCCCTAATGTGGAGGTCGAGCTGGGGGAACGGTATCTCCACGCCAGCCTGTTCGAGCGTGGTCTTCAGCCTCGTCTGCAGCTCAGTCTTGGTCCGGAACCACACCTGGGGCGGCGCCCAGCACCTGGCCTTGAGCACCACCGCGCTGTCGCCGTACTCCTCCACGAACGCCTCCGGCGCGGGGTTCACAAGGCAGAACGGGTGCTCCTCCATCAGCCTCTTAACAGCCTCGATCGCCTTGTCTATGCTGCTCCCATAGCTTATCCCGACGCTTATCTCCACCCTCCGAGCCCGGGTCCTTACGTAGTTCGTTATCGCCTCGTTGAACACCACAGAGTTGGGTATCCTGACTATATAGCCGTCCCACGTGCGAATTCGGGTCGATAGTATGCTTATGTCGACAACCACGCCGCTCACACCCTTAATGGTCACCGGGTCGCCGACGCGGAGCGGCTGCTCCACCAGGAGGAAGACGCCGCTGATAAGGTTGGAGACCGTCTGCTGGGAGGCGAAGCCGACCACTATACCCGCGAAGCCGCCCGCCAGCAGGAGGCCGCTGGGGCTCACCCCGAAGGGGGTCAGGGCCGTCACGCCGGCGACGAGGAGGAGGCTGAAGAACACCATGTTCTCCAGCGGCTTGTAGATGTGGGTAGGCAGCCTCTGCTGCAGGCTCCTCCTCATCAGGCTCCTGACCAGCAGCGCCGCCGCCACGCCCACCGCTAGTATCGCGGCTGCCTGGAGGACCTTGGAGGCCTCCAGGCCCAGCCTGTCCACGAGCCCAGCCGCCTCGGCCATGCCGGTGCCACCCCGGCGGCTCCTCACTCCCCAGCCCCTAGGGTCTCCTGGGCGGCAGGGGCTGGGGCAGCGCGGGCTGGAGTAGGAGCGGCCTCCTCCCTCGCTGCGCCACCTCCAGCCCAGCTGTAGGGGGCTGGCTGGTGGTCCTCACCATCGCCTGCGCCTCCTCTATCCTCATCTCGACCAGGGGGTAGTAGAGGGCGCCCCCCTCATCGGTGTATATGGGGAGCATGGCTGCGTAGAAGGCTACGCCGGGCACCCTGGCGGGGGGCCCGGAGAGCCTGACTGCGAGCACCGCCTCGCCCGGCTCTCTTGAGGCGAGCGCCTCCTCCCGGCTCTCGTAGACGCCGCTGCGGTGGTGCCTGCATATCCTCCCCTCGACAAGGTCACCGACGAGAGTGATCTTGGAGGGGAGCGGCGTCAGCCTGGCTAGGACCACGTTCTCGTAGGTTACCGCCACCTCGTAGGGGGCGAGGCTCCAGACCGTCATGGAGCCGCCGGGGTGGAGCACTTCGGCGTCGAACTCCACGTAGATGCAGCTGGTCAGCGGCTCCGGCCTCCCGAGGGCCGGCACGGGCTCCAGGTGCACCCCCCGCCCCGGGGGCAGCTTAGCGCGGCTGCAGCCGTAGCGGTCGCAGGCCTCGAGCAGCCCGTCGCGGGAGAGGCTCACCCTGGCCTCGCCTATCTCCTCGGCCTTGCCGGGCTGGAGCGGCTTCGGGTAGAGCCTGCCCCCGCCGATCCTCCTCTCCTCCAAGGCCTCGACCCTGCCCCGCTGCAGTAGCCCGGCTATCATGGCTGCGCTGCTCCCTTCCCCGCGCGCCTCCTCCCTCCGAGGAGGGGGATTAGGCTCCCTGCATCGACCGCCGCCCCCCGCGAGGAGGCTCTTATAACGCTGACGCCGCGGGCCGCCTGGAGCCCTCCCTGGGGGCGGGCTCTTGCCGGTCTTCGAGGCCCGCTACCGGGTCTGGTGGAGCGAGACCGACGCTGCTGGGATAGTCCACTTCAGCAACTTCTTCCGCTACTGTGAGAGGGCTGAGGAGGAGTTCCTCCGCGGCCTCGGGGTTAGATGCTGCCGGGCCGAGCCCGGCGACGCCGCCATTCGGGGGCCCCGCTTTGTCATGCCGAGGGTTAGGGCGGAGTGCGAGTACCTCTTCCCCCTCTGGCCAGGCGACGAGTACAGCGTCTCGATAGACGACGTTGTCCTGGGCAGGAAGAGCATACAGTACAGGTTCACCATACGCAACCTGACGCGCGGCGGCAGGGTCTCGGCGAGGTGTACGATAGTTGCCGTGGCGTACGACACCGAGCGGGGAGAGGCGATCGAGATACCAGGCGATGTCCGGGACGCGCTGCTGAAGGCGGGGGCGAGGCTGCGCGATGACGTCGCCGCGGGAGGAGCTGCTGGGGGAGCTGGGGCTCCTCCTAGAGGCTAACCCTGCGAGGCTCGAAGAGGAGTATCGGGCCAGGGAGCTCTACCGGGAGGCGAGGGTGGAGGCCCCGCTCGCCGTCCGGCTCGACGGCGTCGGCTGGGGCCGCAGGCTCCGCAGCCGGGGGCCGAGGAGCCTCGAGGTCCACCGGGCCGAGGCGAGGGCCGCGCTGGAGGCTGCGAGGAGCCTGGGCGCCGACCTGGCCTACGTGACGAGCGACGAGGTCAGCATCCTCTGGGTCAGCCGGGAGCCCCCGTACTCGGGTAGGGTGGAGAAGCTCGACAGCATAGCGTCGGGCATAGTGAGCAGCCTCGTCAGCCTCGGCCTGGGCCAGAGCCTCTACTACGATGCGAGGATAGTCAAGCTCCACGGCCCAGGCGACGCAGCCCGCTACCTGCTCCACAGGGCGCGGGTCGGCCTCAACAACCTGCTCCTAACCCTCTACCACCGGCCC
>JAADFC010000002.1 GCA_013153105.1 Thermoproteota archaeon | reverse complement strand
TAGCCCCGCCACCCCACCCTCACCCGCCAAGCTTCTCCCCGCACCGCAGCCGCCGAACCACCCACTCCGCCATAGCCCCCCTAACGTTCAGCACCCCAAGCAGCTCCAACAGCTCCTCATCACTCAGCTCCCGTACACTCCTCTTATAGCTCGCCCACGCCAACCCCTCCAGCGCCGCGTACAGGCCACCCATCACATCCACGACACCCGGAGGCCTCCCAGCACCGGAGGAAGGCCCACCCCCACCGCCCCAGCCGCCGCCCCGGGGGCGGGGGGTACACTCGCCACGGGACAAGCCAGCCCCTCCACCTCCAAAAGGGAGCATCACCTGCTTATCAACTCTTCTCAAACATCACATGACAACGCTACACCAGACCAATATCAGGTACACATAGACAGCCAGCACAGACCCACAGGGAGACGATACACAGCCGAAGACCTGGGCAAGACAGGCCAGTCAAACCAGGGAGAGCCAAGAGGAGGACGGCACGAGCCCCACAACACGCAGAGAGCAGGAGAGGGGATCCGGAGATGGGGGAGACGAGGAGAAAACCCGAGGGGCCACGCCCCCCTGGGGCCCCGGCCGCCTTAGAAGGCGGGTACGTCCCAGCCCTCGGCTAGGGGTATTATGGAGGCGGCGGCCAGGGCGGCCAGCAGGGCTATCCGAGCCTCGGGCTTAGCCAGCAGGGCTAGGAACCTCGCGCGGAGCACGGGTTCTCACCGGGTTCCAGACTAGTCGACGAGCAGTCTCTCATCGAATGTTAGACATAACCTCTTAAGATGCTGTAACGGCTCAAGAGGCCGGGGCCCGGCCTGCTATGTCATCAAACAAGCCTCCAGAGGGTAGCGTGGATGTATACCTCAGCTGCTACGACTTCCGCCTCGGCGAGCTGCCCATACCGCGCAGCAACGTCTACTACCATCTCCGCCGCCTCCGCTCCAGCAGCGTTGCTGTCCATACTAAGTACCTTAAACCCTTAGATATAGACGTGATGGTTGGGGTTAGGTACGACAGGCGGCTAGCCTATAAGCTGCTCTCCATAAGGCCTCGCACGGAGGAGCTTGGGGCGCTAGGTTTTCCGGAGCCCGACTTCCTCTTCGGTGTCAGTGCCCACGTGGATGGCCATGTTATAGCTGTGTACTATCAGCCGCCTGGCATCCGTATCGTTGATGAGAGGGGGTTCTTTGACCGGTTCTGGCTTGCCCACCAGTATCCGGTGCAGAACTGTCTGGGGCGGCGGGAGGCTAGCGAGGAGGCTGCGGAGGCTCTGGCGGGCAGGCTTAACACTCTCCAGAGCGTCGGCCGGCTCAGCCTGCGGATGCCGGCGCTGGCCTACCTGATACTCGCTGTCCTCGATACTAAGCCGTTGGCGTCGCTCCGCGACCTGAGCCTTATCGCTGAGGCTGCGAAGGCTAGGGAGCTGATCGAGACTGGGCTTATGATCAAGCTGAAGTACCTGCAGCGGTACTATAGGAACCTGAGCCGGGCTTTCGTTGCTGGGCGTGCTGTTGTGTATCCTAGGGAGTGGCGTAACCTTGTGCGGGTTACGATTGTCGCGCCTAAGCACTGTAAGAAGCTGGTGTATGGTGCTGCTTCGGCTACGCTTGTGACGCCCCACGTGTTCATCCCGGATATAGGTGTGGATGGCGATGTTGTTGCTCATATGGCGCTGCCGCCGCATGAGCTTGACGCTATTATCGAGCTGTTCTTCAGGTTGTGCCCCGACTCTACTACCATGCTGAGGCTGAGGTCTATCATGTTCCCGTTCCCGTATGAGAGGTTTGACCCGATACGCAACCGCTGGGATGTCACGCATCATAAGGAGTTTCTCATGGCTATTCAGCGTATGAGGGTGGCGGCTAGCCAGCTCTAGGCCCCTTTTTCCGTGTTCCCCGTCCTCCGGCTCTTAGGCTCTTCCAGGTTCTTCCCGGGGGGGCCTTCCTCTGTGTGGGGGGCTGGGCTGTCCTGCCCCTTATTTCCCGGGGCACCACCCCCGGGTGGTGGTGGGTGCTCCTGTGTTGGAGGCTTGGCTGCGGGTGGCCGATGAGCTGGGCTTGGGGGACCGGCTTGCCCGGCTGCTTCGGGGCGAGGCGCGGGTGCGGGATGTGTATGAGGCGTTTCGGGCGCCGCTCTGGCTTGTCGGCGGCTTGGCCCGCGCTGTTACTGATGCTTTGACTGGGAGGCGTGTGGGCTACATTGTGAACATGATTCTGAACCATACTAACGTGTGTGTTGTGGGGTGCAGGTTCTGCAGCTTCTACCGGAGGCCGGGGAGCCGGGAGGCTTACACGGTTGAGGCTAGGCGTGCTGCGGAGATGGTGAGGGAGCACTGGCTTCGCTACCGTATACGGCAGGTCCTGTTTCAGGGTGGGGTTAACCCTGAGCTGGGGCTGGAGTATTTCGAGGAGGCTTTCCGGCTTATCAAGAGGTTTACCAGGGGCGAGGTGGCGGTTCACGGGCTTAGTGTGGTTGAGCTTGAGTGGCTCTCGAGGAGGGAGCGGATGAGCCTGGGCGAGGTGTTGGAGCGTCTCCGGGCTGCGGGGCTGGATAGCGTGCCGGGGGCGGGGGCTGAGATTCTGAGCGATCGTGTGAGGAGGATTGTGTCGCCCGCGAAGAGTAGTGGTGAGGTGTGGCTCTCGGTTATGGCTAGGGTGATGGAGGCTGGGTTGCCGGTTAGTGCTACGATGATGTATGGCCACGTGGAGACCCTGTGGGAGAGGGCTGTTCACCTCCTCAGGCTGCTGGAGCTGCAGCGCCGGTATGGTAGGGTTATGGCGTTTATCGCGTGGAACTATGAGCCTAGGGGTAACGAGCTGTCGAGCGAGGTTCCGGTGGCGGCTGGGGGTGGGGAGCTGCTGCGCGCCGTGGCGGTGGCGAGGCTGGTGTTCCGGGGCGAGATACGGTGGATCCAGGCTGGCTGGCTCACGGCGGGGCCTGCGTTGGGGGTGGCGAGCCTGGAGTATGGGGCTAACGACTGGGGCGGCACCCTGTACGGGGAGCGGGTGCTGCCTGCGGCGGGGGTGCCGCTGCCGCTGCTGGTGAGGAGGAGCATTGAGGACCTGATTGGGAGGGCTGGGTTTGAGCCGTTCGAGCGGGACAACTGGTACCGGCCCGTGGAGGGCGTCGGGGGTGCGGGTGTTGCCGAGGAGGGGGCTGGGGCTGGAGCCGCCGCGGTGGCTTGAGAGGCTCGCCGTCGAGTCGGGGTCGGCGGCGCTGGAGAAGGCTGTTCACGGGGATGCGCTGGAGCCGCCGGCTATAGCTGAGCTTGTCGCCGAGGCGCCGCTGCACGCGCTGGCCGCCGCCGCGGACTACTATGCGAGGACGGTGAAGCGGGGGGTGGGGAGCTACACGGTTAACCTCTACCTCACCTATACGAACGTCTGCGTGACCGCGTGCAGCTTCTGCGCCTTCTACCGGCCGCCGGGGAGCCGGGGGGCGTACACGAGGAGCCCTGGGGAGCTGGCGGCGGTGGCGAGGCTGGCGTGGGAGAGGCTGGGGGTGAGGGAGATACATGTTGTCGGGGGGAACAACCCGGAGCTGGGGCTGGACTACTACGTTGAGCTTGTGAGGAGGCTGCGGGAGGCGGCTCCCGGGGCTGTGTTGAAGATGTTCACCGCGGAGGAGATAATCTTCATCTCCAGGACGAGTGGGGAGCCGGTTTCGAGGGTGCTGGAGGAGCTGCGGGAGGCTGGGCTGCAGGCCCTGCCCGGCGGCGGTATAGAGGTGCTGGACCCGCAGGTGCAGCGGCTTATTGCGCCGAGGAAGGCTCCGCCTGGGGAGTGGCTTAGGGTGCACGAGGAGGCCCACCGCCTGGGCATTAGGAGCAACGCTATAATGATGTACGGCCACGTGGAGGAGCCTATACACGTGGCGAGGCACCTCTACGAGCTGGCGAGGTTGGAGGAGCGGGCGCCGGGGCTGGTGAGCTTCATACCGGTACGGTTCAGCCCCGGGAACACGGCGCTGGGGAGGACGAGGCTCTACCGGGAGCGGGCGAGGAGGGACGCGGTCTACGACCTCCGCGTCATAGCGGCTGCGAGGCTTGCGCTGCTCGGCAGGGTCGACAACATAGTCTCGTACTGGGTGAGCCTGGGCGACAAGCTGGCGGTTGCGGGGCTTATGCACGGGGCCAACGACCTGGGGGGCACCTTCTACAACGAGGCCGTCATCGGCGCCTCCCGCGGCAGGCCCACGGCTGGGAAGAGC
This sequence comes from Thermoproteota archaeon, assembly GCA_013153105.1. Lineage (GTDB taxonomy): Archaea > Thermoproteota > Thermoprotei_A > Sulfolobales > Pyrodictiaceae > QNYQ01. Next base: position 2,350 of record JAADFC010000002.1, on the reverse strand, counting down.
CCGGGCGAGCTGGTGTACATGCTGCTCCAGGCCGGGTGGAGGCCCGCGGAGAGGGACACCTTCTACCGCTACCATCCCCCCGCGAGGCCGGTCGCCTCCAACACGCCGTGGCTCCGCGAGCTCACAGCCGCCTAGGCTGCTCCGGGGAGGGGCTGGGGCTCCTTGCCCGTCTACGCTGCTCCGCTCCACCGGTACGCGGCGCCGCTGCGCCGGTGGCTGCGGTGGAGGGGCTACCAGGTGGCCGCGGTGGCGCCGCCGGAGGCGGTGGAGATGCTGCGGGAGGGCGCCGCTGATGCTGGCATGGTCCCGCTCGCCTTCTACGCGGCTGCCGGGGGGAGGCTGTGCAGGATGGCGCCGATGGTGTGGAGCCGGGGGGAGACGGTGAGCGTCGCCGTCTTCTCGAGGGATGGGAGGAGGCTGGAGGAGTGCGGGTCGATAGCGGTGACGGGGGAGTCTAGGACGAGCCTCCTCTACCTCGCCGCGGTGCTGGGGGAGCTGGGTGTGGAGGCTAGGCTGCTCCCCTCAAGGGCGCGGGGGGCGCTGGAGCTGCTCCGCGCCGCGCCGTGCGCGCTGGTGCTGGGGGACCGGGCGCTCGAGGCTAGGGCGCGGGGGCTGCCGGTGGCGGGTGACGTGGGAGCGCTGGTGTACAAGCTGTTCCGGGTCCACCCGGTGTACGCGGTTAGCGTCGCCGCGCCGGGGGAGAGGTGCCCCCGGGGGCCGCCGTGGCCGAGGCCGCTGGGGAGGGACGCGGCTGAGACCGCGAGGGCTACGGGGCTTCCGCTCTGGGCGGCGGAGAGGTACCATAGGCTGGTGAGGCTCGACTACAACGAGGCCGCGCTGCTTGAGAGCCTCCACCTGCTGCGGCGGGGGAGGAGGCTGCTGCCCCTCCTGCTGGAGGCCGCCGGCGAGGCCGCCGCGGCCGCGGGGGGCCCCGGTTTATAGCGGCGTCTCCGGGCCGCGTGGCTCCCCTGGGCTGGAGGGTCTTGGCTCGGGTGCTCCGCGTCGCTCACACCCCCGACCCCGACGACGCCTACATGTTCTACGGCATAGTCTCCGGCGCGGTGAGGGTGCCCGGTTTCGACCGTGTGGAGCATATCATAGAGGATATTGAGACGCTCAACCGTAGGATAGTCGAGGAGGGCTGGACGGTCGAGGTCACCGCGGCGAGCGCGCACGCCTACGCATACGCGTGGCAGCGCTTCTACCTCATGCGCGCCGGGGCCAGCATGGGGGAGGGCTACGGGCCGATACTCGTCGCGAGGGGGAGGCTGGACAGCCTCCGGGGGCGGCGGGTGGCGGTCCCCGGCAGGTATACCACGGCGAGGCTGCTGCTCGCCCTCGCAACCGGCGGGGGCTACGTGGAGGTGTTCGCTAGGTTCGACGAGATACCCCGGATGGTTCTTGAGGGGAGTGTGGACGCGGGCCTCCTGATACATGAGGCGCAGCTGACCTACGGGGAGATGGGGCTGGTGAAGGTTCTCGACCTCTGGGAGTGGTGGAGCAGCATCAGCGGCGGGCTCCCCATGCCGCTGGGGGTGGACCTGGCCTGGAGGGGGCTGGGCCGCGAGGCGGCTGAGGCTGTGAGGAGGGCGCTGCAGGAGAGTATAAGGTATGCGTGGGAGCACCACGAGGAGGCTGTGGAGTATGCCTCTAGGTTCGCCAGGAGCGGGAGTAGGGAGCAGATATCGAGGTTCGTGAGGATGTACGTTAACGAGCGCACCCTCGACATGGGCGAGGAGGGCGTGGAGGCGCACAGGCTCCTCTACAGGCTGGCCGCCGAGAGGGGGCTCATACCCGGCGAGCCCCGCCTCGACCTTGTCTAGCCCCGCGCGCGGGGGCGGCCCGGGGTGGCCCTGCACGCTGCTGCTCTAGCTGCGGACGCGCTGGGCTTGGTGCTCCTCTCGAGGCTGCTCCTCGCCGGCGGCCAGGCGGGGGCCAGGTACCGTGTACGCGTGGAGGCGGGGGGCTCTAGGGCTGAGGTAGTGGTGAGGGTGTGGAGGCGGGGGAAGAGGCTGCGCTACGAGCTGGAGGCCGCGGAGGCGCCGGGGCCGGTGGCGGTGCTCCTCGCCGCCCTCCTGGAGAGGGGCGGGGGAGGCTGGCTCTACCGGTGGCCGCCGCCTGGGGGCGAGCGGGTATCCACGGTCTCGGTTGGAGGGGCTAGGCTCCGGCTCAGGAGCCGCTACTGCGGCGACGGCTGGCTCTGCCGCGCGGAGGCTGTGGGGCCCGGGCTCCGGGCCTGGATAGAGAGGCTGGAGGGGTGAGGCCCCGGGTTGGAGCATCCGAGCAGCCTGATACGCGGCGAGATGGGGTGGAGCCTCTGGGGCCGCTGTATAGCGCTGGGTGTGACGGG
>JAADFC010000121.1 GCA_013153105.1 Thermoproteota archaeon | reverse complement strand
GGCTCGCCCTCCAGCAGCTCGAACACATTGTAGCCCTTAGTCGACCTCGCCGCAATACCCTGCGACAGCACAGCGTTAGTCAGTACGAAGACCAGCGCAGCCAGCCGCTCCTCGGGCCTCCGGCTAGACGACAGGAGCCCCCGCACCTGCTCGCAGAGACCACCGTACACGCCCTGCCCATCCCCACCCCCGCATGCCCCGCCAACGCTGCCGCCCAGCCGCTCCAACGCTATCCTCGCACGGACCGGGTGGACAGCGTAGACAAGCCCGAACACAAGCCCCTCCTCGACACCGAGATGAGGCACCGGCTGCGGCACAGCGAGCAGCTCGACGGGCACCGGCCTCCCATCACGATGATAGTGCGGGGCTATAACCAGCCCCCGGTACACGCTGCAACCCCTCTCAAAGCAGCCCACCGGCAGCATATCCTCGAACACAACCGCGCCAGCCAGCCCGCCACCCTCGCCGCCCGTATAGCCGAAGACAGCCGCAGCAGCCTCCTCGCCGAGAACCACCTCAGCCAGAGCCCTCACCGCACCCTTCAACCCGCTACCAGGATAGTAGGGCAGCCCAAGCAGCGGGTGGATAGACAAGCCGACCTCGAACACAGGCTTCAACAACCCACCGCCAGCACCCACGAGCCCCGGAGTCACAAGCCGGTAGTACAGCCTGACAGCAAGGTAGCCAGCGTCAGCATAGCCCCGCGCAACCTCGCCGACAACACCCCTGGCCGCCTCGAGGGCCCAGCCGAGCCAGCGCTTCACATCCTCACTATACTCGAGCGCACCCAGAGCCGCCTCTCTCAACACCTTACTCTCAGCGCTAGGGTCCTCCAGCAGCTTCTCCACGAACCTCCTCACAGCATCATAGTCAGGCCTGGCCACCTTCACACCCATCATAACTTCTCACCCCCGCGATGCCGCCCACAGTTCTTAAGGATATAGACTATCCACTCATACGCTGACTCGACAGCCCTACGATAGCAGTCACTATTACATGACCTGCAGTCACTCCCGCTGGACTCGGATGGCATACAGATGCCGCCGCGGTCCTTCCCGCATCCACACTCCTTGGGCCCTGTTTTAGGCGCGATTACCGGGCTTATTCGGATAGCCTTGGCTACATCTACTACATGCGTGTTGCAGCAAGGTGGGAACTTGCCTATGCGTCCCATGTGGCCGCCTAAATGAAGCAGCTTGAGCCCATTGACTGGCTGAGGCTTGTCTCTATCTATATTCAGGTTGAGCCCATAGCTTGGGAAGAACAGCAGAGCGATAAGGCTGGACCTCGAGGGGAGCGGGAACATAACCACCATAGACTGATGCCTTACGTCTTTAGCGCTCACGTTATCGACGCGCACATTGACCGTTTCTCCGCCGGCTATAGTCTGAGCTTCAAGCCTAACATTCTCGTCGCCGAGCTTTAGCGTCTTAGGCTTCTCCTTCTCCTTACCCTCTCTGCTTCCGGTGGGATGTACTGTCCTTTCCCCGGTTTGCAGGCAGCGCTCGTCTTCGAGGCAAGTGTTACCCTCCTTTAGACCATACTTATTAACTATCCTTTCGTCAGCTATGATGTAGCCGTAGAGGCCCTTGCGCTCCTTGGGGGCTTTCCTCTCGTACTCGCGGCACTTGCATGGTATGAGGGATTTCCTGGGCATACCCAGCGGCCACGAGTGGAACGGTAGCCCGCTCTCCTTGCTCCTCCCTGCGACCTGCTTCCAGGTCTGCTTTAGGCTTACCTCGCCGATTACTCTGAGCGCATCGATGTGGTTCCTCACGCCCATGCAATGTGCATCTACGACCTCCAGCTTGCCGAGAGTGATGCTGAGGCGTGGCACGAAGCCCCAGTCGGGGCCGGAGCCACTGCTAGGCTCCTCACGCCGGATACCCGTTGAAAGCTCGGCGAGCCCGATTATTGCATCCAATATGTCTGCGAGCCTCTTTTTCGTCGCCTCCATGCTGCCCGCATTAACGAGGCTAGTTATGTTCTCGATTACCGTCTTGAGCAGGCTAGCCGCCTCCCTGGCGCATGGTGTAGCACGAGCCTCAAGGTTTACGGGTTTGAAGCGGCCGAAGCCTCTCGTCGTAGCCTTACCCAGCCCCAGCAGGAGCGGGGTTGCTGCAACCAGTGCGGCATAGAAGCACGGGAGGCTCCTAACCCTGCTATGGTCCTCGGGCCGGGCTACTCTCCCGAGCAGCCTGCTCCAGTGAGAGGCCAGCCCCACCTCGACCTCCACCTGGAGCATACCCGGCTTCCATGCATCCAGCAGCTTCTTCGAGACTTCGTCTGCACCCATAGTGATAAGATGCATTCTAGTAGGCAGCAGCGTACCCCTAGCCCACGGGGAGCTGTACTCGCGGCGACCGACAATTACAGTCCTAGCCTTGAGTGTGAAGGGTGAGGCCAGCTGGGCCCCGGTGATAGAGCCGAACATCAGCTCTACGAGGCCTACCCTGCCTACCCCCTGTAGCTCGACTGCGCCGCACTCGCGTTCTATGCGGGTGTAGTCCCGGTTGCAGCCCCGGAGGGAGGCCAGTGCGACGCGGGTTAGCCAGCGGGCTTTGCCGCGGATGGCCTGGGCTGCGTGGCCCAGGGAGGCCTCTATGGTGTCGCAGCTCCTGTCGCGGCAGCGGAAGTGGCGGGCGCGGTAGTCGCCGAGCATGAGGGGGGTGTAGTTGGTGTAGGTGCCCTGGAGTATGGGCTGCGGCTTGGCCGGCTGGCCCCCGAGGATGGTCCGGAGGTTCTCCGGGGTTAGTACTGTCGTCAAGGCCGTCCACCGCTGCGCCGACGTTAGGTCCGGGTCTCCTCTCTGGATTTGAAGAAGGCTTCTGCTAGCTTCTTCACCTCGACGAGCAGCTCTATCATCTGCCTCTCCGCCACCAGCTCCTCGGGGCTGCCGCGCAGCCTCTGCAGCCCGCGGGCGAGCGTCTGGAGCGGGTCCCCGCCCTCCCCGAGGCTCTCGGAGACGTTTATGAAGCCCAGGTCCTCCAGGGCCTTAGCCGCGACCGCGAGCATCGCCGAGTAGCCTGCGCCCTCGCCGGCGCCGAACTCCTCGCCTATACCCTTGCACTCCTCGACGGCTCTCCCGCCGGCGAGGATGCCGAGGAACGCCCTGAACTTGTCTCTCTCGGCTTTGGACATGTAGAAGGTCAGGGCTGGTATGAGGCCGGCGGAGGCCACCAGGGAGGGGAGGTCCTCAGCCCTCCTGGCTATCGCCGAGCCAGTCCTCCTCTTCTCCTGCCCCTCCTTCTGCTCCCCGCCTCCGGCGCCTACGCCGCACTTCTCGGCCTGCTCGAGCAGGAGGGTCATGTACTCCAGGGCGAGCTTCACCGGGTCAGCCGCCTCGGCCACGGAGAGGCTCACCTCCCGCCCTCGCTGCCCGAGCCGGTGTCTACGAGGATCTTGACGAGGCCCTTGCCAACGGCCTCCTTGCCGCCTACCACCAGCGGGAACACGTTCCCGCCGTTGGTTTCAGCTAGCTCCAATAGTTTACCTATGGGGTCTTCGATGTTGCTGCTGCAGTACTTCCCCCGGAACCCGGTGTTGGCGATGTAGCCGGCGAACAGGGTGAACTGGGGGATGTACTCCTCTGTCCAGAGGAACCCGCGGGCCACCGTCTTCCGGGACCGGTCGAGCCTCACCCTGGTCATCCTGACCAGGGACCGCTCGATGAGCAGCACGAGGTAGCGGTCAGGGACGACCACCGTGTGACCCGCGAGGGGGTGCTTCCCGTATATGCTCCCGAGCCTCCCAAGCTCCTCGCGGGGCACCCCGTCGCCCGGCACCTTCTCGGCCTCTACCAGCGTCAGGGTTAGCGCCACCTTCTCCTTACCATCGCCTCCGGCTCCGAGCAGCACGTAGCCGATGCCGTCGCCTAGCTTCTCTACACCTTTCTCCAGCCAGCCCACGAGGCTCCCGAGGAGCCCGCCGCCCCCTCGGCCTGCCACGTTGACTATCTCCTGGGCCCGGGCCACGAGCATCGGTGAGGTTACGTAGAGGAAGCCGTGCGTGAGGCTCGGCACTGGTACGAGGAGAGGGTAGAGGTCGCCTATGCTAAGCATGCTTGGAGCTTCGGTGGACTCGCCGGTCTCGCCGCCGAGGAGGCAGCAGAGCATCCTACAATTGTCACCGCCGTTGCAGTTTATGGAGTCGCCGTTCACACAATTTTTCTTCAACGCTAGGCTGGTCTTGAGCGCGCCCTTGAACGCGGAGCCGGGTATGTAGAAGACCCCGAAGGGGTCGCGGACAACCGGGAGGTCCACAACCCCAGGGCTACGGCCAGCGCCGGGATGAAGGTTGGTCAACGCCGAGGCCAGGACGGGCACGACATCACGCCCCGAGGCTGGAGACCCGCTGCTCACGCCGGCGCACCCCCAGAACGAGGCTCACGCAGGAACCCATCCCTCTGCGGCACAGGCTCCCCGGGAGGGGCGGCGCACGGCTAGATTTAGCGGTTGCCTAGACATCCCACCGCCAGGCTAGAACACCCTGCCCAGCCGCAATACCCGGCCTACAGCGGGAGGCTAGGCGGCAGCCGTGGAACAGTATAAGGAACGGTATAATAGGCTCCACACCCCCGCCGCTAGAGGGCGGAGGCCCTCGGCGCCTCCCCCCGGGTGCGCTGGTGGGAGCCGTGCCCACCACGGAGGAGTGCATACCCATAGTCGAGAAGCTCTACAAGGAGGGGGTCCCCGTACGGGAGATAGCGAAGCACTGCGGCAACAGCCTCAACATGGTCTACCGCGCCTTGAAGAGGCTCCTCGAGCAGGGCAGGGTTGAGAGGAGGGTGAAGAAGAGCGGCCCCCACCGCCGCCTCACCGACGAGGAGCTCGAGACCATAGCCAGGCTCTACAAGGAGGGAGTCCCCGTCTACAGGATAGCCAAGGAGCTCGACCGCCCCGTCTCAACCATCTACTACGCCCTCAAACGCCTAGGCCTCCGGAGCTAACCGGGGCCGCCGGCACCGTCACACGCCTATGAGCGGACTCAAACCCTCTATATAAGCGGCCGCCGCCACGCAGCCCCCAGCGGGCCCCAAAGCCTTGCCCGGAGAGAACGTGGTCACAGCAATCTACGCCGTCCTAGGCCAGTTCCAGAGATGGCAGCCCGCAGATTATGTTATTGAGGACGTCGATAAGATGAGTAATAGGGCTAACCGTCACGTGTACGGCTACAAGGTTTCAGAGGGGGAGCCTAAAAAGTGCAAGATTAGGGAGAGTGAATGCCGTCCCTTCAGTATGAGCGTCGCCGAGTACGCGCTGGCGCTCCACAAGCTTCTGCTTCGAAGCCGCGAGGTACACCTAACCTTCTTCACGCCGCTGTCGTTGCTGGATTTCGGGGGGTGCAGAGCCTACTACGGGGAAGATGTGCTTGAGTTGCTAAAGGCTCTCATAGCTTCACTTGCGAGGAAGCTCTCTGGAGACGCCTCGAGGCTCGGGAACGAACTGGGCCAGGTTGTCTCTGGCCTGGCGCGGTCGCTGGCCTCGCCAGGCGAGCTTATTCTACATCGCGTCGGAAGAGGGGGTGTGAGCTACTTGGCGCTCGGAGCTGCCGCGTCATTCCCCTTCGGCAGGGTTTACAGTTACTTTGTCCCTGTCCCTGCAAGGCTTACGCAAAGGGATCGCGAGAGCGGTTGTTTGGTGACGCATCGGGGCGAGATAGGAGATATCGAGGCTGTAATGAGGCTGTGGATATCGGGGGTGTTGGCGAAGGCTAGGCCGGCGGAAGTCGTAGTGGACACCACTCACGGTATCAACTACCTGGCGAGCCTGCTTGACAAGTCGTTCTGGGCATCTCTGAACACGGTGCCCATAAGCCGGAAGGGCGAAAAAGTGTTTGTCGAGGTATACAACACTGATCCGGTGCTCTCTCCAGTCGAGGGCTTCAGCTATAAGTACCACTTGATAGGCTTCCAGTCCCACACTACCGGTAGAAGCGAGCAGATAGTTGGAATGATTTCTGATGCATTAAACATCCTTGAGATTGCAGAGAAGAGGTTTGGCGAGCTTGTCTGGAGGTTGAACGCTCTGCTCAAGGTGGCTGTGAATAGTTTCCGGTACGAAGTCCCTCTATGGGGCTACATCTTCGCCGAGAAAGCTTTTGAGGAACTGCGGCGGGTTCTGGAGACGTTGCCCTCGAAGGAGGTGGGCTTACGCGTTAAGGTTAGTCGCAGGGGCAACATTGTTTCGATAGACCATATACTGGCCCTCGCAAGCGAGGCCCATCCCAAGGATGCTTCTACAGTCACGTGGCTAGGCTGGCTTTATGGCGTGTTAGAGGTGCTTATCAGCCGCTGGGAGATGCTGAGGAGAGAGCTACGCATACTCAACGTTAACATCGAGGGCAAGAGCATTTACACGTTGGACGTGTGCGCGGCCGGGGAGGAGGAAGAGGAAGGCCAGAGGATAGAAGAGGACGAGAAGGTGGAAGAGGATCTGCCTGCTGCCTTGACGCTGCTACGGTACCAGCTCAGGGACCTTGGTGGGTGGAGGCCGGAGCACCGGTGCCGGGATAAAGTGTTGAGACACTTCATAGCCCATGCGGGCCTTAGCGGCGATGTTGTGGAGTGTGTGAAG
>JAADFC010000069.1 GCA_013153105.1 Thermoproteota archaeon | reverse complement strand
CGGCTAGGTCGCTGAGTATGTCCCCGTACTGGTTCATGGTGAGCACCACGTCGAACCTCCCCGGGCTGCGCACCATCTCCATAGCCGCCGCGTCGACGTACATCTCGTCCACCTCGACGCCACCGTAGCCCTCCAGCTCGCTCCTGGCCGCGTCGCGGAACAGGCCGTCAGCCACCCTGAGCACGTTAGCCTTATGGACGATGGTGACACGCCGCCGGCGCCGGGAGGCATACCACGCCGCGACCCTCGCAACCCGCCGCGACTCAGCCTCGGTCACAACCTTCACCGCAAACGCGGCGCCAGGCACGCTCCACTCTATCCCAGCGTAGACGTCCTCCAGGTTCTCCCTCACGATAACCAGGTCTATGGGCTTCAGGGACTCCACCCCCGGCAGGCTCCTCGCAGGCCTGATGTTAGCGTAGGCGCCCAGCAGCCTCCGCAGCGGCACCACCACGCGGCCGGCAGTCTCGCCCACCGGCCCCTTCAGCACCGCGTCAGCCCACCGCTCCACTAGCCTCCTCGTCTCCCCGGGGAGCGGGTCGCCGAGACGGCGCTCAGCCCCGTCCCCCGCCTCGGCGAAGCGTATCTCGAGGCTAAACCCGCACCTCTCCATGGCCGCGCGTAAAACGTGGAGCGCGGCCTCCACGACCTCCGGGCCTACCCCGTCGCCGGGGAGTACGAGGACCCTGGGGCTCCTACCTTCCCGCAGCCACGGCCTCCGCCCCGGGTATGCGGGCAGCATAGTACTCCCTCACCCACCTCGCCAGCGTGTCCTGGTCAACCTTCTTCATCCTCGGCGCATACTCCTTAATCCTCTCAAGGATATAGTCGACCAGCCCCCGCTCCGGCTCGAACCCCATGCTACGCAGCGCATGCGCCACCGCCGCCCTCCCGCTGTGCCTCCCCAGCACTATCCTCCGGGTGTTCCCCACCGCCTCCGGCGGCATCGGCTCATAGGTGGCAGGGTTCGCCAGCACACCGTGCACGTGTATGCCCGCCTCGTGAGCGAACGCGTTCAGGCCGGTGACGGGCTTGTTGGGGGGCAGCTCCACCCCGAACAGCCTCGCCACCTCCCTCGACACCCTGGTCAGCATCTCCATCCTAACGCCGGTGCGGCGGCCCATGAGGAAGTGGAGCGCGGCCACAACCTCCTCCAGGCTAGCGTTGCCGCCCCTCTCGCCGAACCCGTTCACGGTGACCTGCACCCCGTCAGCCCCAGCCCTCACCCCGGCCAGCGTGTTGGCTGTGGCCAGGCCGAAGTCGTTGTGGCAGTGAACATCAACCCTAACCCACCTCGGCAGGCTCCCCCGGACAAGGCTCACAATCCACTCCATCCTCCAGGGCGTCGCGGTACCCACCGTGTCCGGTATGTTGATGTACTCAGCCCCAGCCTCCACAACCCTCCGGTAAACCCTCACCAGGAACCCGGGGTCGCTCCTCGTGGCATCCTCAGCCGAGAACAGCACGTAGGCGCCATGGCTCCTCGCGTACTCCACCGCGTCAACCGCAGCCTCTATAACCTGCTCCCGGGTCATGCGAAGCTTGTGCTTCATGTGTATATCGCTGGTGGCTATGAACACGTGGATTATATCCGCCTCCGCCTCCGCCGCAGCCTCCACGTCGCGCCGGTTAGCCCTGGCGAGCCCCGCAACCCTAGCATAGGAGGCCTCCCGCTTGATCCTCCGGACGGCCTCCCAGTCGATGCGGCTAGAAGCCGGGAACCCCGCCTCGATTATGTCGACGCGCAGCTCGTCTAGGAGCCTCGCGATGTACAGCTTCTCATCCAGGTCCAGCTCTATGCCCGGCATCTGGTCGCCGTCCCGGAGGGTTGTATCGAACACTCTTACGCGAGTTCCAAGTTACGACTGCACCCCCGCCAAGCCGCTCCAGGGACTCGCCACGGGAGGGCGGCGGCCCGGGCCTGGGCTGCAGATAAGGGTTTCCCACCCTGAACACACTAATCCATAACGATAAAACGTGGTGAAACCTCTTTTAAACCCTAGGCCCACCGGCGGCCCCCCACGACGCACGCCTCCGAGGCGGGGTGGCCCGCTTGTCAAACATCGCCTAAGTCTCGGGGGTGCAGCCGAAAGTGGAAGTCGCCTAAACAGGCACGGGGGTGCAGTTGAAAGTGGAACTCGCGTGGTAGACCACGCGGCCCGAGCCCTAAAGGAGCTCGGCGTCCGCGAGGTCTTCGGGGTAACAGGCGGCAGCATAATGGGCTTCTTCGACGCGCTAGCCCTCGAGGACATAGAGATCTACATGTTCCGCCACGAGCAGGGCGCCGCCCACGCAGCCGACGCGTACGGCAGGATAAAGCGGAGGCCCGGCGTGGCCCTGGCCACCAGCGGCCCCGGAGCCACAAACCTGGTCACCGGGATAGCCAACGCCTACTTCGACTCCGCCCCGATGCTCGCCATAACAGGGCAGGTGCCCACCAGCGTCTTCGGCCGCGACGCGTTCCAGGAGACCGACATAGTAGGCGTCACGGCCCCGATAACAAAGTTCAACTACCAGGTGAGGAGCCCCGAGGAGGCCGCCCCCGCGATAAGGACGGCCTACCGGCTGGCCTACGAGGGCCGTCCCGGCCCGACCCTGGTGGACTTCCCGAGGGACATACAGCTAGCCCTCTACGAGCCCCGCGACGAGCCCGCCTACCTGCCAATAGACTTCTCCAAGTACGTGCCGCCCAAGCCCGACCCCACAGCGATAGCTAAAGCGGCTAGGATACTAGCCATGGCCGCTAGGCCAGTGATACTGGTAGGCAACGGGGTGTACTGGAGCCAGGCGTGGCCCGAGGTGCTGCAGCTCGCCGAGCTGCTGCAGGCCCCGATAGTGACGACACTCCCCGGCAAGAACGCGGTGCCCGCCGACCACCCGCTGGTCATGGGCCCCGCGGGCATGCACGGCCGCCTCGAGGCCGACGCGGCGCTCGCCAACGCTGACGTGGTGCTAGCGGTGGGGACTAGGTTCTCCGACAGGACGGTCGGCAGGTTCACGCCGGAGATGAGGGAGAAGACTGTGATACACATCGACAGCGACCCCAGCGAGATAGGCAAGAACGTGCCCCCCGCCGTGGGGATAGTGGCAGACGCCAAGGCGGCGCTCAGGATGCTCCTCAAGAAGATACCCAGCCTCCCCAGGAGGGACCGGAGGTTCATCGAGTGGCTCCTCCAGATACGCCGCCGCTACGAGGAGGCCATGGAGCGCTGGGCTAGGAGGATGCGCAAGTTCCCGCCGTGGAAGGTGCTGAAGGCTCTGCGGGAGGTAGCGCCGAGGGATACGATAACAGTCACCGGGGTGGGCAGCCACCAGATGTGGGCGGAGCAGCACTGGGACGTCTACGTGCCGGGCACCTGGCTCACCAGCGCCGGCCTGGGAACCATGGGGTTCTGTATCCCGGCGGCGCTGGGGGCGAAGATAGCAGCGAGGGACAGACCGGTGCTATGTATAGACGGCGACGGCAGCTTCCAGATGACAATGAACAACCTAGCGCTCGTCCGCGACTACAACCTCCCGATAACAGTGGTGATATTCGACAACCGCGCCCTGATGCTGGTGAAGCAGTGGCAGGTCTACCTCTACGACAGGAGGATAGTAGCAACGGAGTACAGCCCCAGGCCCGACTTCGCCAAGATAGCTGAGGCCTACGAGATAGAGGCCGTGAAGCCCGCGAACCTCGACGAGGTGAGGAAGTGGGCGGACTGGTCGATAAGGAACCAGGAGCCGCTGGTGATGATAATAGAGATAGACAACGAGGAGGACATAGTGCTGCCCTGGGTGAAGCCCGGCGACTGGCTCACGGAGGCGATCAAGCCGCCGGGCCTGGAGGACCTCGACCTGGTTTATCCAGGCGCCAAGCCCCTGCAGGCGGCTCCCCAGGGCTGAAGGCGTCGGGGGTGGGAGTCCATGGCTGAGATGAAGGAGGTGCACGTGTACGGGGTGTATGAGCTGGTGATAGAGGCCTGGAACGGGATAGACGCGTTGATGAGGATAAGCAACATGGCGAGGAGGGCGAAGCTGAGCTACCAGGAGGTGAGCGCGAGCTTCGAGGAGGACCGCAGGCTGCGGGTGAGGATAACGGCTACTGGCGACGGGTTCGAGGCTAGGTGGCTGGCGGCTAAGCTGAGCAGGATGCCGGAGATATACAGGGTGGAGACGAGGCTGGTGAAGCCCCTGCCGCCGGGCGGGGAGGGCTAGCCGCAGCCTCTCCTCCCCGCCTTCGCGGGGTTTGTGGAGGCTTTTTGGTGGCGCAGCCGCGGCCACAGCTTGCTTTTTATATATTTAAACTCTCTGCTGATATGTATTGTCTCGGGCTGGGGGTGCTGGAGCGTGGCGGCCCGCATAATCCGGGACGAGGAGGTGAGCCTGGACCCCCTGAAGGGCAGGACCGTAGCTGTGATAGGCTACGGCAGCCAGGGGAGGGCGCAGGCCCTCAACCTCCGCGACAGCGGGGTCAACGTGATCCTCGGCCTCCGGCCTGGGGGGAGGAGCTGGGAGCGCGCCAGGAGGGAGGGCTTCGACGTCTACCCGATACCCGAGGCTGTCGAGCGGGCTGACGTAGTCATGGTGCTTATCCCGGATATGGAGCAGCCGAGGGTGTGGAGGGAGCAGATAGAGCCCAGGCTAGGGGAGGGCATGACCGTCGACTTCGCCCACGGGTTCACGGTCCACTACGGCCTGATAAAGCCGCCGGAGTACGTTGACGTAGTCATGGTTGCCCCTAAGGGTCCGGGGCAGCTGGTCCGGGAGGAGTACGAGCGGGGCCGCGGGGTCCCGGCGCTGGTGGCGGTCTACCAGGACTACACGGGCAGGGCTTGGGATATGGTGCTCGCGCTGGCTAAGGGTATAGGCGCGACGAGGGCGGGCGTGATAAAGACGACGTTCAGGGAGGAGACGGAGACCGACCTCATAGGGGAGCAGACGGTGCTGGTCGGCGGGTTGATGGAGCTGATAACCAAGGGGTTTGAGACCCTTGTCGAGCTCGGCTACCAGCCCGAGGTCGCCTACTTCGAGGTGCTGAACGAGGCGAAGCTGATAATGGACCTGATATGGAGGTACGGTATCACGGGGATGCTGGAGAGGGTGTCGGTGACCGCGAGGTACGGCGGGCTCACCGTGGGGCCGAGGGTTATAGACGAGCATGTCAGGGAGAACATGAGGAGGGCGGCGGAGAGGGTTAGGAGCGGCGAGTTCGCCCGCGAGTGGCTGCGCGAGTACGAGTCGGGGATGAGGAACCTGGAGAGGCTCATGGAGGAGAGGAGGAGGCATCTCATCGAGGAGGTCGGGGCCAGGCTCCGCCCGATAATATTCGGCGAGGCAGGGGGCGGAGGTGGAGGCGGTGAGGGCTCCTAGGAGCAGGGTGGTGCGGGAGGGGCCGCTGCGGGCGCCGCACCGGAGCCTCATGGAGGCGGCGGGGCTGCCGCCCGAGGATGTGAGGGACCTCGAGAAGCCGCTTGTTGGCATTGTCTACACGTACTCTAGCATAGTGCCGGGCCATGTGCACCTCGAGCAGCTGGCCAGAGCCGTGGGGGAGGGCGTCGCCTCCGCGGGGGGTATACCGGTCTACGGGCAGGCGGTGAGCGTCGACGACGGGATAGCGATGGGCCACGAGGGTATGAGGTACAGTCTGCCGAGCAGGGAGGTGGTCGCGGATAGTATAGAGGCGTTCGCGGAGGCCCACGCGGTCGACGCGGTGGTTGTCGTCACGAGCTGCGACAAGATGCTCCCCGGCGCCCTGCTCGCCGCGGCGAGGCTGCGGGGGGAGGTGCCCTTCTACATAGTCAACGGCGGCCCCATGCTCGCGGGGAGGGGCGGCTGCCCCGGCTGTAGGATAGCCCTGGGCCACGTGTTCGAGGCTGTCGGCAGGCTGCTCCGCGGCGAGATAGGGTTGGAGGAGCTGCTGGGCATCGAGGAGAGGGCCCTCCCCGGCCCGGGGAGCTGCGCGGGGCTCTACACCGCGAACACCATGGCGATAGCGGCGGAGGCGATGGGCTTCATCCTGCCTGGCGGCTCGACCGTGCCGGCGGTGTATAGTGAGAGGCTGTGGGTGGCGAGGAGGACTGGGAGGCTCGCAGTCGAGGCGGTGGCGAGGGGCTGGACGGCGTCGATGTTCCTGACGAGGAGCAGCCTGTTGAACGCCTTCGCGGTGGACGCGAGCGCGGGGGGCTCGACGAACACGCTCCTCCACCTCACAGCCCTAGCTGTGGAGGCGGGTATAGATGTGAGCCTCGAGGAGCTCGAGCAGCTGTTCGCGAAGACGCCCTGGATAGGGGACCTCGAGCCCGGCGGCCGCTACTACATGGAGGACCTCCACGAGGCCGGCGGCGTCCCCGCCCTGGTGAGGGAGCTGATACGCGCCGGAGTCTTCGACGGCGCAGCCCCCGCGGCGACGGGGGAGCCCTGGGAGAAGGTCGCCAGGAGCCGGCCGGCAGCCTACGGTAGGGCCGTGAAGCGGCTGGAGCAGGCCCTCTCCCCGAGGAGCCCCCTCAGGATGCTCCGCGGCAGCCTCGCCCCCGAGGGCGCGGTGCTGAAGGCGGTGAGGATAGCCCGGTCTAGGATAGAGGGCCCCGCCCTGGTGTTCGACAGGGAGGAGGACGCGATAAGCTACGTGAGGAAGCACACCCCCGAGCCGGGGAGCGTGATAGTGGTACGCTACGAGGGGCCCGCCGGCGGGCCCGGGATGAGGGAGATGCTCCAGCTAACCAGCCTCATCTACGGCATGGGCCTCGGCGACAGCGTGGCCCTCGTCACCGATGGGAGGTTCAGCGGTGCCACCCGCGGCCTCATGGTGGGCCACGTCTCCCCCGAGGCCATCGCCGGGGGGCCGATAGCGCTCGTAGAGAACGGCGACACTATAGTGGTGGACG
>JAADFC010000009.1 GCA_013153105.1 Thermoproteota archaeon | reverse complement strand
GCGGCCACCGCGCGGCTGGACCCCGGCTCCAGCGCCTCGGCCGCCAGCGGGTCGAGCCGCGCCAGCACCCTCGGCTCCGCCGCCAGCAGCCTGGCCGGAAGCGGCTCGGGGCAGAAGGGGAGGCCGCACCAGCCGGGCCAGAGGACGCGCATGGCGGGGCTGCACCCGTGCAGGGCTGGGGGCCGCGGCGGAGGTTTGAGGGCGGATGGCGGGGTAGCACCCGGCACCTGGGGAACCGGAAGCGTTATCTGGAAGCTCCATGGTCTATACCTTTTTGTAGAAGCCGCCAGGCCTCCTACACCTTCTATCATGGTGAGAGCCGTGGCGGGCGAGAAGCCCCAGAACCACGAGAGGCTCCTCCGCCTCCAGGACGAGCTGAGGAGCCTGATAGCCCAGGCTGACTACCTGCGCGCCCAGATAGACGTGGTCAACGCCACCATACAGGATCTCGCCGCCGGCCTCGAGGTTCTCGACTACCTCAAGAAGTACGGCGAGGGCCGCGTGGTGCTGGTACCCATAGGCGCAGGCAACTTCATCAAAGCCAAGCTAGAGAAGGTTGACACAGTCATAATGGGCGTCGGCGGCAGGCTGAGTGTAGAGACGAGCATCGACGACGCGAGGAAGATGATAGAAGAGAGGATAAGGCTCCTCGAGCAGCTCAGGCTGGACCTCCTGAGGAAGCTCGAGGAGGTCAACAGGAAGATCAACGAGATACTCCCCGAAGTCGAGCGGCTGGCCCGCGAGGAGCAGGCCCAGCAGCAGTAGCCTCCGCGTCCAACCCCGCCTTTTCCACGGGCCACACCTGTAGACCGGGGCCCCACGCCCGGGTCCTAGCCCGTCTCAACCCCCTGCGGGCGCACTTCCTTCTCCGCATGGGGTGCCAGTCTCGTAGCGGTTGGAGCCTCGCGGAGGTGGCTGCTTCGTGGCGCAGGCCGCTGTGGGGGCGCAGGAGAGGCTGCTCGAGGCCCAGCGGCTGATGGAGCGGCTCCGCGTGCTCGACGCCGCGATAAGGGAGGCTGAGGCCAGGCTGAGGGAGCTGGGGGAGGCCGAGAAGCTCCTGGAGAGGTTCGGCCGGGGGAGGAGCGTCTACCGGAGCGTCGGCGGGCTCATGATAGAGGTGGGCTACGAGGAGGCTAGGAAGATGATAGAGGAGGAGCGGGAGCTGCTGGAGGCGAGGCTGGCCAGCCTGAAGAGGCAGAGGGAGGAGCTGGAGAGGAGGCTGCGCGAGCTTCTGCGCAGCCTGGGCCTCGCCTAGAGCCTCTAGACGCTACCGCTCCTCCTACGGCGCCGTTTTTACCTCTCTAGACGCCCGGGGGGCGCCCCTCGGGGGAGCTGCTCGGGGGTGCCCCTGGGGATGGATGGCAGGACGCTCCTCATCCTGGCCGCCGTGGCTGCTGTGGCCGTGGCTGCCGCTGTTTTTCTCGGCGGAGGCGGCGGGGAGGAGCAGCAGGGCGGGCAGGCTGGGCAGGTGAGGCTCTTCGGCAGCGGGTCCACCTTCGTCAAGCCCGTAATGGACCGGTGGGCTGCCGCGTTCCGGGAGAGGACGGGGGTGCTGGTCGAGTACACGGGCGGCGGCAGCGGGAAGGGCGTCTCGGACATCCTCGCGGGCCTCGTGGACTTCGCGGCGAGCGACCCGCCTCTGCCGAGGGCCAAGTGGGAGAGGGTGCGGGGTAGGATTCTCCAGTTCCCCGTTGTGCTCGGCGCGGTCGTGGTCACCTACAACGTCCCGGAGATCGGTAATGTCAGCCTCAACTTTACGGGCGAGGTGCTCGCAGGGATATACATGGGGGAGATACGCTTCTGGGACGACCCCGCGATAAAGGAGCTGAACCCGGCGGTGGCTGACAGGCTGCCCCACAGGGAGATTATAGCTGTGCACCGGAGCGACGCGAGCGGCACCACGG
Organism: Thermoproteota archaeon; assembly: GCA_013153105.1. Classification (GTDB taxonomy): domain Archaea; phylum Thermoproteota; class Thermoprotei_A; order Sulfolobales; family Pyrodictiaceae; genus QNYQ01. Next base: position 5,016 of record JAADFC010000009.1, on the reverse strand, counting down.
AGATCTTCACCCTGTTCCTCTCGAAGAGCTGCCGCAGGTGGGCGGAGAGGGTTGGGCATGGGAAGCTTGTGGAGTGGCCGGTGGACCAGGCGGGGAACGGTATAGGCCAGGAGGGTAACCAGGGTGTGACCCTCGCCATAAAGACTAACCCGTACAGCATCGGCTACGTGGAGTGGGCGTACGCGCTGGAGAACGGGCTGCCGGTGGCCCGTATAGCCAACCCGAGCGGCCGCTTCGTGGCCCCCACCAGGGAGAGCATCGCCGCCGCCTTCGCCCTAGACTCGCCGCCGAGCCCCGCCGACGACTGGAGCAGCGTGGCCCAGAGGTTCGTCTACAGCAGCGCCAGCCCCGACGCCTACCCTATTGCGGGGCAGACGTTCCTCCTGGTCTACAGCAGCTACGGCAGCGAGGCTAAGTGCCAGGCTGTTAAGGAGTTCATACGCTTCATAGCCGGCGAGGGCCAGGACCTTATACCCAAGGGCTACGCGCCGCTGCCGGAGCAGCTGAGGAGGGTCGCCCTCCAGGCGGCCGACATGATAGAGTGTGGGGGCTAGCCCGGGCGGGGGTCTAGAGCCGTCTAGAGGCTCGCGAGGCTACCGGGGGAACCCTCTTACCCCTCTGTAGAGGCGGGCGCCGCCTCCACCCGGCGTGGGACATCGGATGCAGGCTGCGCCCCGGCTGCAGCGCTGGAGGGCGGGAGGGCCGGCGGCTCCTTGGGGCTGCGTGAGAGGCTGCTGCCGCGGCTGAGGAGCAGGGATGACCGGGTGTTCTTCCTCGTCCACCTCCCCGTCCCGGTCATAGTGTTCATGCTCCTCGCCTCTATGCTGGCGGTCATCCTCTACATGTCGCTCCCGATACTCGAGCGTGAGGGGCTCCGGGTGTTCACCAGCAACGTCTGGAGGCCCAGCGACGACCCGGCCAGGGAGGAGTATGGGCTGCTCGCAGCGATATACGGCACCGTCTACACGAGCGTCATCGCGGTCCTCGTGGCCGCGCCGCTGGCGGTCTCGCTGGCTGTGGCTATAGAGGAGCTGGTGCCGCGGAGGCTCCGTGGCGCCGTGGAGGTCCTCGTCGACCTCATGGCTGCGACGCCGACGATAGTCTACGGTGTCTGGGGGCTCACCTACCTGGCCCCCCTGATGAAGACTGTGTTGAACACGCTCCACGAGCACCTGGGGTGGATACCCTTCTTCTCCAAGCCCACCCTCACCGGCCTCTCCTACGGCACCGCGGGCGTGCTGCTGGGCATCATGGTTGTCCCCTACGCGGCCGCGGTGATACGGGAGGCGTACTCGATGATACCCTGGCACCTGCGCGAGGCTGTGTACAGTGTGGGGGCTACGAGGCTGGAGGCTATCAGGGTGCTCCTCGGCTCGGTTAGGCCGAGTATTGTGGCTGCGCTGGTGCTGGCCATGGGCAGGGCTATGGGGGAGACGGTTGCCGTGAGCCTGGTGATCGGGAACAGCCTGAACATAGACGTTGCGTTGGGGAGCCCGGGTACGACGGTTTCGAGCCTCATCGCGAGCAAGTTCAAGGCGGCGGCTTACTACGAGTATATGATGAGCGCCTTGTTCGCGGGTGGTCTGGCGCTCTTCCTGATAGGCCTTGCGGTGAACACGCTGGGGATACTCTACATACGCAGGTGGGAGGAGGAGATGCATGGAGCCGCGTGACCCGTCGCTGCGGAGGCGGAGGCTGCTCGACAGGCTGGGCCTCGCGGTCCTCGCCGGCCTCGCGGGCGCCGCGCTGCTGCCGCTGCTCCACATACTCTACACTGTGGCCGTCAACGGTGCCGCGGCGATAGCCAGGTCGGGGCTGGTCGAGTTCCTCACGGCGCCTCCGAGGCCGCTTGACCCCGAGAACCCTGGGGGCATCGGGCCGGCGCTGCTGGGTAGCCTATGGCTGATAGCCCTCAGCGCGGCTATCGGCGTCCCGCTGGCGGTGTTCGCGGGGGTGTTCATAGCCGAGTTCAGGAGGGCGGGCCTTTCGAGGCTGGTGCTCCTCCTCTCGCTGCTCCTCGTCGAGTTCCCCACGATACTCGTCGGCCTCTACGTCTACACCGTCTACGTGCTGCCGAGGCAGAGGGCGACGGGCGGGGTGGGGGAGGGCTACAGCCTCCTCGCGGGCGCGCTGGCGCTGGCGCTGGTCATGATGCCCTACGTGGCGGTGCAGGTTAGCGAGGCGCTGCGGGGGGTGCCCCGCGAGCTTAGGGAGGCCGCGTTCAGCCTCGGGGCGAGCAGGCTGAAGACCGTCTACCGGGTCCTCCTCGGCGTGGCGAGGCGGGGTATACTCGTGGGGGTCCTCATAGGCTTGGCGAAGGCCGCGGGCGAGACGGCGCCCCTCCTCTTCACCATCGGCGGAGGCTTCGAGGCCTACCCCCGGAGCCCCCTGCAGCATGGGGGCGCGGTGCCGCTGCTCATCTACGAGTACATCCAGCAGGCGCAGCCAGGCTACCACCAGCTCGCCTGGGGGGCGAGCCTGGTGCTGCTCGCGCTCGTCTCGGGTATAATGCTCGCCTCGAGGCTGCTGGTGCGGAGGGTGAGGCTCTGATGCCCAGCGAGGTCCTCGTGGTCGAGGGGCTCAACGTCTGGCTCTCGGGGAAGCATGTGGTCAAAAACGTCTCCTTCAAGGTGCCGGACCGCACAGTGTTCGCTTTGATGGGCCCCAGCGGCAGCGGTAAGAGCACCCTCCTCCGCGCCCTCAACAGGCTGCTCGACATCTACGAGGAGGCCGAGGTCCGGGGGAGGGTGCTCCTGGAGGGCGTCGACATCTACTCGCCGGGCGTGGACCCGATATGGGTGCGGCGGCGTGTGGGGATGGTGTTCCAGCACCCCAACCCGTTCCCCCACCTCAGCATATACGATAACGTCGCTATAGGCCCCCGGCTGAACAGGATGGTTAAGAGCAAGAGGGAGCTGGACGAGCTTGTAAGGTGGGCGCTGGAGAAGGCCTACCTCTGGGACGAGGTCAAGGACAGGCTCCACATGCCCGCCGCGAAGCTCAGCGGCGGCCAGAAGCAGAGGCTCAGCATAGCCCGCGCCCTAGCCCTCAAGCCCAGGGTGCTCCTCATGGACGAGCCCACCGCGAACCTAGACCCTGTGGCGACGGAGAAGATAGAGGAGCTGATAGCCGAGCTGAAGCGGGAGATACCCATAATCCTCGTGACCCACAGCCCCGAGCAGGCGGCCAGGGTGGCGGACTACACCGCCTTCCTCTACTACGGCGAGCTGGTGGAGGTGGGGCCGACGGGGAAGATATTCACTCAGCCCGAGAACCCGCTCACCGAGCGCTACCTGCTACGCCGCATATAGCCGGCGCGCCGGGGCTGCGCAGCCGTGGACGGGAAGGTGGAGGAGTGCCTGCGCCGCGCCGCCGAGAGGCTCGGCGCCCTGTACCTGGTGCTCTACGGCTCCAGGGCGCGGGGCTACGCGGGGCCCCACAGCGACTACGATGTAGCCGTCAAGCTCGGCCGCAGGCCCAGCCTGAGAGAGATGGGCCTGGTGCACGTGGAGCTCGAGCGCTGCCTCCCACCCGGCTCGCGCCTCGACCTGCTCGTCATCGACTACTGGAACCCGATAGCAGCCTGGGAGGCCCTCGCCCGCGGCCGCCTACTCTACCACCGGGGCCGCAGGGGCCTCTCAGAGTACCACCGGGACCTGGCGCGGGCCATAGACGAGGTGGCAGACCTGGAGCCCCTCATCAACCTGTTCCGGGGGGAGAGGAGGCGTGCCCACGCCCGGGCTAGAGGCTAGGCTCGCCAGGGCCAGGAGGAGCCTCTCGAGGCTGCGGAGGATAGCCGAGACACCCTGGGAGCGGTACGCCGCGGACGAGGACCTCCAGGCGCTAGCCGAGAGGCACCTCCACATAGTGCTCGAGGCTATCCTAGACCTGGCAGCCTTCATAGCAGCCCGCCGCGGCGCCGCCCGCGGCCCCACATACCGCGACGTCGTGGAGGCTGTGATAGCCCTCGGGGTGGTGCCCACGGAGCTGAGGCCCCTCGCGAGAGCGGTGCCGGGCATGAGGAATATACTCGTGCACGGCTACGCCGACATACGCCACGACCTGCTCTACGAGGCGCTGCGGGGCGACCTGGAGGGCCTGGAGAGGCTGCTCCTCACACTAGCCGAGGAGGCGGAGAGGCTCGACCCCTAGGAGGAGCGTGCAGGGCTGGAGAGGGTGGGAGGGGAGAAACCCGGGGGCGGCTACTCTTTGACTATGTAGGTGAACTCTTCGAGGCCGAGCCTCCTGAGGGTCTCGGGGGTTGGTTTTCCGTCGACCCAGCCGCGGAGCTTGTAGTACTCGGGCAGGTAGGCCTCCAGCGCCTCCCTCGCCGTCTTGCCCTTGGCGGGGCCGTCGGGCAGGGGCTCGTTGAGCAGCCTCTCGGACAGGGTGTCCTTGTAGATGCCCTCCCTGACTCCAAAGAGCCTCTCCACATTGTATATCCTCTCGCCTATGGTCAGCAGCTCCTCCTCGGTGAAGTCGCTCCAGCCCATGGCGGCGCTTATGAGCGGCACGTAGTCGGCGGGCTCGGTGCTGAACGTGTTGAACTTGCAGACCACGAGGCTGTCTATAACCGCGAAGAAGTCCTGCTGCAGCTTCACCAGCCTCGGCTTCTCCATGTCTATCGCCAGCGGGTCCTTCTTCACCGGCACGCCGAGCACGTCGAAGCTCACCGCGTAGGCGCGGAGGTGGCAGCCGCCCCTGTTGCTGGTAGCGTAGGCTAGGGCCATGCTGTTTATCGCCCTGGGGTCGTATGCGGGCAGCTCGAGGCCCCTGGCGTGGGCGACGCAGGTTGGGCAGCCGAAGTGCTCGGCGAGCCTCTTGCCGCCCTCCGCCACGAGGTCGCCTATCCCGTCGCGGTGGGCGACCTTGAAGGCCAGCTGTATCACGGCGTGGGCGTTGCCCCAGACGGGCTTGACGTCGTGGAGGAGGCTCATGAGCTCATCGGCCTTCTCCTTGGGCAGCTCGCCCTTCTGCGCCTTCTCGTAGAGCTCCATGAGGACAGCGACGCTGTTG
>JAADFC010000033.1 GCA_013153105.1 Thermoproteota archaeon | reverse complement strand
CAGTGGCGAGCGGGCCGCGCCAGCTCCCCCTCGCGCTGGCCGTGATAGTTGTGGTCCTAGCTGCTGCAGTCTTCCTACTAGCGTCTAGAGGCGGTGCACCCCAGGAGACGGCTACAGCCTCCCCAGCGGCTACACCGGCACCCACCCCGGCGCAGACTGCTACAGCCACGGAGCAGCCTGGGGGTGGCACCGCTACTGAGACAGCAGCCCAGCCGGCCGGGGCCACGGAGACGCAGGCTACAGAGACACCGGCGGCCCGATGTGAGGAGACCGTGACACTAACCGTGCTCACCAGACACCCCTCGGACATCCAGGAGATGGCCAAGGACGCGTTCCTCAAAAGCGAGTATGCTAAGCGGTTCTGTGTAAGCGACATAGTGTTCAAGGCGCTACCCCCAGGCTTCTGGAGCCAGGTGATCAGGAGCAGCCCCGTGGACGTGGCCTGGGGCGGCGGGCCCACGCTCTTCGACCAACTGTTCCTTGATGGTCTCCTGCGGCCGCTGGAGACCCGTTACGCCCTCGAGGCGGCCGCCCAGGTGCCGGACGAGATAGCCGGCATGCCCACCAAGCGCGTCAAGGATGGCAAGATATACTGGGTCGGTGCAGCGATAGCGAGCTTCGGCTTTACAGTCAACACCGAGGTCGCAGCCCAGCTGGGCTTCCCGGTAGAGAAGCTGAAGCACTGGCGCGACCTGGCCAGTGACGACCTGGGCCTCATACTCCTAGAGTACGGCAAGGCTCCGGTGGCGATTGCCAACCCGCTGCAGAGTACAAGCAACACGAGGATGTACGAGATAATCCTCCAGGCCTACGGCTGGGACGAGGGCTGGAAGGTCCTCACCCTAATGGCTGCCAACGCCGAGATAAAGGAGGGCAGCGAGGACGTTCGCGACGCGGTGATAAACGGCGAGGTCCTGGTCGGTATAACAATAGACTTCTACGGCTACACGGCGGAGAAGGTAACCAACGGTGTCTGCCGCTACATCCTCCCTCAGGGAGAGACGATAGTCAACGCTGACCCCGTGGCGGTGACTGTCTCGACCAAGCACCCTGAAGCCGCCGAGGCCTTCGTCGCCTGGCTGCTCACTGAAGGGCAGGCGATCTGGCTTAATCCGGACATAAACAGGCTGCCGGCGAACCCCAAGGTTTTCGATATGCCCCTCGACGTCCTCTGCAAGGTCGCCCAGGCGAGCTGCGGCGACATGAAGGCGCAGGTGGAGCTGTTGAGGGAGAAGTTCCAGCAGGCCCTTCACGCCAAGGTTATAAGGTTCAATGACACGTTGGCGCTGGAGACCGAGTTTCCTATGCAGCTCTACTTCGTGGCTACGTTGAGGGACGAGCATAAGCTCCTGCAGGATGCCTGGACGAGGCTGCTGAAAGCATACTATGTGGACAAGACGATAGACAGGGAGACATTCGAGAAGCTGAAGAACATGCTGGGAGAGACTGTAACCTATAAGGACCCGGTGACCGGCAGGGAGGTAAAGTTCACCCTGGAGGACGCCATACGGGTCGGCAAGCTCCTCCGGGAGGCCATGGCGAAGGGCGACGCGGCGCTCAAGGACAAGTACATGAACGCCTGGCGGGAAGCCGCCAGGGAGAAGTATAGGCTGATACTAGACCAGCTCTCCCAGCTGGGTGGCTAGAGAGTGGCCCGCCCCGCCGCCGCCCCGCGCCAGCTGCTGGGGAGACTGGCCCTGCGCCGGCTGCCACCGATGCAGCGTGACCCAGCTCTCATCTTTTTCCTGTACGCCAGCCTCGCAGCAATAATATTCGGCTTCGTAACGCCAATACTCTCGATAGTCATCGAGGCACGCGGCTGGGAGATTCTAGGCGACAGGTACTACCTGGACCTTAGCAGCTCGGCGCTGCGAGACTTCGTGGAGGTGCGCGAGACCGTAAGAACCATAGTTAAGGACGGCGTCCCAGTCGAGCAGCGTGTCATAAGGATAACAGTCTCCGGGTTCGACTTTGGGGTCATCGGTAACAGTATAATCAATGCTGCCCTCGTGACGCTCACCGCGGCTGCTATAGGCACGTCGGCTGCGATACTGGTCTCACTCTACCGGTTCCCGGGCCGCCGTCTCTTCGCGGTTCTAGCCTACATCCCGCTTCTCATCGCCCCCTTTGTTAACGCGTATGTGATAAAGAAGTTCATATACCCTTCGTTCACGGAGAACATGTTGTCAGCCCTTGTTAACAGTATAGTGGGCCCCGTAACCGGCGACAGCGTGAAGGTATACATTGGGGTCAGGGACCAGGCGGGCGTGTTCGTAGCCCAGGTACTCATGTTCTACCCTATAGTCTATGTAAACGTGCTCGCCGCGCTAGCTGCGCTTGACGCAACCCTGGTGGAGCAGGCCCTCAACCTCGGCGCCCGGGGGCTCCGGCTGCTTCGGAGCATCGTGATACCCCTGATACTCCCGGGCATATTGGCAGGCTCCTCCCTCGTGTTCATATTGAGCCTCGAGGATGTAGGTGGCCCCATAATCTTCGGCGGTAACGCGCACAAGTTCATGGCGTATGAGGTTTACAACTCTATAGTCACCAGGGCAACGGAGAACATCCCCAAGGTAGCGGTGCTCAGCATAATAATGCTGGCGGCCGCGTTAACGCCGCTGGTTGTGGTGCGTAGGTACCTCAGCCTCCGCTACTACGCTAGGCTGGCCAAGGGGGCTCCGAGGCCCTTCCGTGGCATGAGGCTGGGGAGGCGGGGTCTGCTGGCTGCGTACCTGGTTGTGCTGCCGCTCCTAGTCGCTGCCGCCGCCCCCCAGTTCGGCGTGGTGGTGCTATCCTTCAGTAAGAGGTGGGTTTCAACCTTCCCCGAGCTCCTGCCGGCGGGGGAGCTGCTGACTAACTATCAGGCGATATTGAGCATAGAGGGTATAAGGAGGAGCATAGTGAACAGTATCTACTATCTGGCTCACGCTATAGTGTTCATAGCGCTCCTGGGCTTCATGGCAGGCTACGCCTCCGCCAGAGCCCGCTTGCCCGGCGCTGGGCTGCTAGACTACCTTTCCTCGGCGCCGCTCGCGGTCCCCGGCCTAGTGGTCGCCTTCAGCTATCTAGTGTTCTTCTCGAGGTACAGCTTCGGCGGCTTCTTCGACCCGGCGGTGGTGCCGGCGGGGGTGGTGCACCTGCTGGTCCTGGCGTATGTTATGCGTAAGCTGCCCTTCACTGTGAGGGCTGTCTTCACAAGCGTGATACAGACGCCGAGCGAGATGGAGGAGGCGGCGCGGAGCCTCGGGGCGGGTAGGCTGAGGACGATAGCTAGGATAGTGATACCACTCACGTGGAGGGGCCTGCTGGCGGGGCTTCTGCTCAGCGCTATCTACGTGTTAAGCGAGGTTAGCGTGAGCGTCACACTCGGCGCACTGGGCGGTAACGTGTATTCGACCCAGCATGTGGGCCCTATTACGTTCGCGATACTCGACTTGGTCACCGAGGCTACGGTGAGGGGCGCCACTCAGCCGCAGGCTAAGGCTGCCGCCCTCGCCACGCTGCTGATGGCTCTGGAGGCTGCGGTGATAGCTGTGGCCTCCAGGCTCGCGAGGAGGGGGCAGGCCCTGGTCACAGTCTAAGAGCCTTGGCCCAGCCTCGGGCTTCAGCGGGGTGGCTCAACCGTGGGCGGTACGGGGATCCGGGTTGAGGGGGTTGTGAAGCGTTTCGGCAGGACCGTGGCGCTCCGGGGGGTGAGCCTCGAGGTCCGCGGGGGCGAGTTCTTCGCTATCCTCGGCCCCAGCGGCTGTGGGAAGACGACGCTCCTGCGTATAATAGCTGGCTTCGAGTACCCCGACGAGGGTAGGGTCTACCTCGGCGACCGCGACGTCACGGAGCTTCCACCGGATAAGCGGGGTACGGTAATGGTCTTCCAGAACTGGGCCCTCTGGCCCCACATGACTGTCTATGATAACATAGCGTTCGGCCTGCGGCTGCGGCGTGTACCCGAGCACGAGATAAGACGGCGCGTCCAGTGGGTGCTAGATCTCCTGGGCCTACGCGGCCTGGAGGGCCGCTACCCGGGCCAGCTGAGCGGGGGGCAGCAGCAGAGGGTGGCGCTTGCCCGCGCGCTGGTCGTGGAGCCCGAGGTTCTCCTTCTTGATGAGCCGCTCAGCAACCTAGACGCGAAGCTGAGGCTGCGCCTCCGCGGCGAGATAAAAGCATTGCAGAGGAAGCTGGGTATAACAGCTATATACGTGACACACGACCAGGAGGAGGCTATGAGCCTAGCGGACCGTATAGCGTTGATGCGGGACGGCCGCATAGAGCAGATAGGCATGCCCGAGCAGCTCTATAGGAGCCCGGCCACGCTGTTCACAGCACTGTTCCTCGGGAGGACAAGCCTGCTACTAGGCAAGGTTACAGACGTCGGCCACGGGAGGGTATACGTGAGGGTAGGGGAGCAGGTCATAGAGGCGGTAAACCACGGGCTCTCCGTCGGCGACGAGGCAGCTATAGCAGTCAAGGCGGAGGGTGGCCGCCTGCAGCCAGCCGCGAACGGGGACTGGGTCCAGCTGACGGGCACAGTCACCGTAGCAATGTACCTAGGCGCGTTCACCGAGCTGCGGCTCCGCCTGCCCGGGACGAGCCACGACATAATAGTGGACCTACCGCCTCAGGTGAAGCCCCCCGAGAGCGGCGCCACGGTGACCGTGTACCTGCCCGTAGAGAACCTACACGCCTTCCCCGTCGAGGAGGATGTTGTAAAGGAGATGCTTGAACAAGCCTAGAGAGGAGGGGGCTAGACCCGGAGCGCCGCCTTTATCTCCTCCCTCAACCCCTCAAGCCTACGCAGCTTCTCCTCGACTATCCTCTTAGCCTCAGCCTCTAGCTCGCCCAGCATGCCGCGATAAGCCTCCTCGAGGCGAGCCCGGGCCTCCGATATTAGAGCCTCGTAGCCGGCCTCCACGTCCAGCCACCTCGGGCAGAAGCCACGCCCTAGCCGGAGGGAAATAACGGCTAGCCACCCCGGGGCGCCTGCGGAGGAGCAGAGGCTTGGGCCGGGAGTGACCCGCCCCCTGCTCATCCATCCCCGGCGACACGGGGTTGGTCGCAGGGGACCGGGGTTCCAGGCTCCGGCGGTGTGGAGCCTAGCCGTATTAAAGTGGCGCCGGGCGGCGCTAGACACCGAGTGCCGTGGCTGCCTCCCTCACAGCGGCCCTGAAGTCCTCCAGCCCGACGGAGACCATGTCTATCCGCAGTCTCAGCAGCTCCCGGAGGCTCCTCCGGAGGAAGCGGTGGTCCCCCAGTACTATGAGCGCGCGGTCGCCGGGGCCCCGCCGGGCCCTGCCCACAGCCTGCCTGACTCTAATCGACGCGAGCACGTCGAACATGAATCTCCTCGCAGCCCGCTCCCCCATGCGGCCCGCCAGCCTGCGGAGCTGGTCCTCGAAGTAGTCGTCGGGCTGCGGGTAGGGTACGCCGGCGACGAATACGGAGCCTATAAGGCTCCTCCCCTCGGCGTCCACTATCTCGACGCCCTCGCTGAGCTTCCCCCCGGCGACAGCGTTTATCACCGTCTTGCCGCGCCTAGCCTTCTCCGCCACCTCGTCTATAGTGGTCGACCGGTCCTCGACAACTAGAGCAGCCCGCCCGGCGAGTCTCTCAGACAGAATCCCTGCTATAGAGCTCATGAACTCGTAGCTTGGGTAGACTACCAGCACGCTCCTATTCACCGCCTCCACCAGGGCCCCTATGTACTCGGCGTAGCGCAGGTACATGCTCGGACTCCTACTGGTATACCTGGAGGTAAGCTCGACCACAGCTATGGTGTACTGGTTCTCGGGCGGCAGCGGGCTCCCATGAAGCAGTTCAACGTCATAGTATACGAGCCGCCGGTCCCCGAGGCAGAGCGCGTCGCGTACAAACCCCTCGGGGGGCATGGTGCCGCTGACCAGCACCACAGCCCTGGCGCGGCCTAGAGGCTCCCCCGCCACGGTGCAGGGGTCCAGCGGCAGGACAGTCACCCCCACACGCCCGTTCTCACGGTACACGTAGGCGGCCACGCCTTCCTGGAAGGCCATGTATGCAAGCTCCTCCACCCTGCTGAGAGCCACGCGTACACCCTCGGCCCCAGCCTCCAGGGCCTCCCGAAGCCTCGCCAGGCGCACCTCGTAGGCCGCGTCGCTCCAGACGCTGGGGTCCTCGAGTAGCCTCCTCAGCCTCTCCAGGGGCAGCCTCCGGAGCCCCTGCACCAGCCCCTGCGCAGCCCCGCTGGCTAGGGCCTCGAGCTCCCTGAGCCTGTCGGCCAGCTCGCCCGGTAGGCCGTGCTCCTCCACCTCCCGCATGGCTCTCCTCAGGTCGGCTATGGAGACCCGGGCTTCAACGAGGCTCCCCGGCGTGAAGAGGCTATGGGCCTCGTCCACGACCACCACTAGATCCTCATAGCTATAGGGCTCCATCGTGCCCTCGAAGATGTCGCGGCGGAAGAGATACGGGTAGGTCGCCACTATGAACCTCGACCCTGCCACGGCGAGGCGGAGCGCGAAGAAGGGGCAGTACCCCATAGAGGCCAGCTGGTCTACAACCCTGAAAGGCGACTCGGAAACCGAAACCAGCTCCCTCACACTATCCGGGTCCAGTTCAGCCACACGCGCATAATACGTGCACCTGCCAGCCAGCCGGAGCACCCTGCAGGTCTCCCAGAACTCGTGCAGCCCCAGCCCCTCACCCCCCAGGAGGGGGCACATCCTACGGGCGCTGTAGAGGAAGACGAAATCCTCGACCCCGAACCTCCGAAGCTCCCTAACAACGGGAGCTATCTCGTTGCGGGTACGCACAACATACATTACGGCCTCCGCGCCAGCGTCGAGGAGGCCCTTCACGACGGTAGCAGTCTTGCCGAAGCCCGTCGGGGCGGAGAGAATGAAGACACCGCCGCCCCGCACGGTTTCAGCTAAGGCGGCGGCAGCCTCCAGCTGGCCCCGCCGCGGCTCCCGGTATGGAAACTGAGACCCGCCAGCCACGCCCCCGGAACCCCTTCCCCATGCA
>JAADFC010000102.1 GCA_013153105.1 Thermoproteota archaeon | reverse complement strand
TTGGGGATTATGGTGTTCCTCTTGCGAGGTTTGCTAGGCGTTTCGGTGTTGATCTCGGGGAGCTTGGTGGGGCGGTTGTGGAGCGGCTTCGGGGGGAGGAGGTTGTTGAGGATGCTCGGCTTGTGGGTGGCTACCTGAACATCCGGGTTGATGCGGCTGCTGCTGCTAGGCTTGTGGTTGGGGAGGCTAGGCGTTGGGGTCGGGGTTATGGGCTTCCGCGTGTGGGGGAGCCTCGGAGGGTTGTGGTTGAGCATACTAGTGCTAATCCTGTTCACCCGCTTCATATCGGTCATGCTCGTAACGCTAGTCTTGGGGATACTCTTGCGCGGCTGCTGCGGGCTAGGGGGCATGTGGTTCAGACGAGGTTCTATGTGAATGATATGGGGCGTCAGGTTGCGGTTATGGTTTACGGGTTCCGTCTCGCGGGCCTCGAGGATGTTCCGGAGGGTGTTAAGCCGGACGAGTTTATCGGGCTCGTCTACGCTATCACTCACACGCTTGCTGACATCGAGGCGCTGCGGCGGGAGTTGGAGCGGTTGAAGGGGGAGGGGAGGCTTGAGGAGTACCGGCTGCGGCTCCGCGAGCTGGATTCTCTCGTGGCCGATGCTGCGCGGCTGCGGGAGAGGGCGCCGGAGCTGTTTGACCGTATAGCCGAGGCTATCCGGGGCAGGGATGTGGAGAGGGATATCCAGGAGCTTATGGCTGGCTACGAGTTCCGCAGGGACCCGGGGCTTGTGGAGCTGTATCGGCGGCTGGTTTCGAGGTGCCTGGAGGGGTTCCGGGAGACGCTCTCCAGGCTCGACGCTGTGCCGGAGGTGTGGGACTGGGAGAGCGACCTGGTGTGGGAGAGCCTTGTGGGGCGCATCCTGAGGGAGGCGGAGCGGAGCCCGTACCGTACCGTGTACAAGGGGGCGCTGGCGCTTGATCTTAGGCCGCTGCTGCGGGACCCGGTGGTGCGGGAGGCGCTGGGGGTGCCGGAGGACTATGAGGTTCCGCCGCTCATCCTCCGGAGGAGCGACGGCACCACCCTCTACACGACGAGGGATATAGCGTATAGCCTGAAGAAGTTCTGGAGCTTCCGGGCCGACCGGGTCTACAATGTTATTGCGGCTGAGCAGAGGCTGGAGCAGCTGCAGGTCAGGCTTGCCCTGATCGCGCTGGGGTACCGGAGGGAGGGCCTGAACCTCCACCACTACGCCTACGAGATGGTGCGGCTGCCGGGGGCGCGGATGAGCGGGCGCAGGGGCAGGTATGTGACGCTGGACGAGCTTCTCCGGCAGGCCGTCGAGATAGCTGCGGGTGAGGTGGAGAAGCGGAGCCCCCACCTGCCGCCTGGGGAGAGGAGGCGTATCGCGGAGGCGGTGGGGGCGGCTGCGGTGAGGTATGCGCTGCTCAGCGTCTCCGCGCCTAAGCCTATGACGTTCGATATCCGGGCGGCGCTCGATTTCGACCAGAACAGCGCCCCCTACGTGATGTATACGCATGCGAGGGCCGCGAATATACTGGCGAAGGCGCGGGAGAGGGGCCTGAGCATAGACTATGAGGCTATCGACTACCGGGCGGCGGGGGAGAACCCGCTGCGGAGGAGGCTGGTGCTCAGGCTGCTGGAGCAGGCCTACCTGTTCGCGAAGGCTGCGGACGAGCTTAAGCCCGAGATACTGGTCTCCTACCTTAACAGGCTGGCGGACGCGTTCAACCGGTGGTACGCGAGCGGCGACAGCGCGGTCAACGAGCCCGACCCGGGGAGGAGGAGCCTCAAGCTGGCCCTGGTGGAGGCTGCGAGGCTGACGCTGGCGGATATGCTGGAGCTGCTGGGGATAAAGCCGCTGGAGAGAATGTAGAGGGCCCCTCTCTGCTCCTAGCGCTGCTCCGTCTCGCGGAGCGCCTCTATTATCTTCTGTATCACCGTCTCCTCGTCGACCTCGTAGACGCGGACTCTCTTGGTTCGGCTGCGCTGCCCGTAGACTATCTCCACCCTGGACGTGGGGATGCCGAGGAGCCTGGCTATGTAGCGTACTAGGCTCGCGTTCGCCCTGCCCTCCAGGGGCGGCTCGTCGGTGTAGAAGACTAGCTCGCCGGCCTCCATCCTCAGGCCGGTGAAGCTCGACTCCGGCTTGACGTAGACTAGTATATCCACGTAGCCGTCGCCGCTGGTTACGAGCTTGCGGAGCGCCTCCTCCACGGCTCCCAGCCTCCTGCAGCTCGCCGCCGAGGGGGCGTCGGGGGTGTTGGGGCGGATAATAATTAGGCTCCCCGGGGCTGGCTACCCTGGTGGACTCTATCGGGGTGCGTGGGGCCCTGCCGCTCCGCTTCTATGAGGTGGTCTCGCCGGGGTATACGGTGGCTAAGGCTATACGGCTGCTGGGCACGCGTGGCGTTGACCATGCTGCGGTGGTGGACGACGAGGGCTATCTTGTAGCGGTGGTCTCCACCAAGGACCTTGCGAGGCATGTGCTGGATGCGTTCGAGGAGGCGGGGGCGGTTGAGAGGTTCGACTTTGACGCTGTGCTGGAGGTTCCCGTGTCTGAGGTGGCCTCCAAGCCGCCGTATGTGACTAGGAGCCTGGACATGCTGGGCTGCGCGGAGATAATGCTCGACCGGGGTATAGGCTTCCTGCCTGTGGTCGACGATTCTGGGCGGCTTGTGGCTGCGTGTACCGAGCTGGACTATGCGCTGGAGCTGCTGGGGGAGGAGGGGGAGGCTAGGTGCTATGCGACGCACCGGCTGCTCATGGGGGAGCCTGATGAGCCGTTGATCGAGGCGCTGGGGACTATGATGGAGCTGGGGGTTAGGAGGCTTCCTATAAGGTTCAGGGACGACTACTACATGGCTACTATGGCTGAGCTGCTTATGGCCATCGCTAGGGAGAGGAGGGAGGAGACCCTGGTGAGGGACGTGGTTGAGGTCGCCCAGCCCGCTCCCCGGCTGGGCTACGAGGAGGCAACGATAGGCCAGGCGGCGGAGCTGGTGCTGGCGGCGCCGGAGAGGGCGCTGCTCCTCATAGACCGGGAGGGGCTCGCCCGGGGCATTGTGACGGAGAGGGACCTCCTGGAGGCCTACCGCGACATCCGCCGCGGTGAGCGGGGGTGCCCCAGGCTCCGCCGGGGGTAGAGGCTGCTAGCCTCCTCGCGTGGCTGGCGCTAGCCTATATCCTGGCGGGGATGCTCCTCTGCCGCTGGTGGAGGCGTTGGCGGAGGAGAGCCGCGCAGGGTGGGGCCCCGCGGAGCCGAGGCCGCGGAGGCTAGTCGTGGAGGACCCCCACCGGATAAGGGTGGAGTATGACAGGAACACGGACACCCTCTACGTCTACTTCGCCGATCCCGAGGAGGAGGCCGACGAGGCGTTCATGACCGAGGAGGACGTGATAGTCAGGGTGAAGGGGGACAGGCTGCTAGCGATAACCGTGACGGGGTTCAGCGAGAAGACCGGCTACCAGTGCTAGAGCAGCCTCAGCCTCCGACCCGCGGAGCGGAGGAACACCTCCGCCCTCGGCTCATCCAGCACTATTAGGTCGACCGGATAGTCCCACGGCAGCCCCAGCTCCCACGCCCTCTCCAGCAGCCTCCTCCTCAGCCCCCGCAGCTCCCTGGAGCCCCACTCGCCAGGAACCACAACCAGCAGGTCGACATCGCTCTCCGCGGTGAAGGTTCCCTCTGCCACGCTGCCGACAAGGTAGACCCTCGTCCCCCTAGGCGCCTCCCGCCGGACAGCCTCCAGCACCGGCTCCACATAGCGGCGCCACTGGGCTATGCGGCGGAACTGCCTGGCCATAAGCGCGTCCCAGTCCACCCTAACCCTCCGCCGCCTGGCGCTCCACCTCCTCCAGCAGCCTCCACAGCTCCTCCGCCACCGCTACAAGCTCTGCGGCCTCCTCAACGCTATACTCCACAGCCCCGTAGCGCGCAACAGTATACGCCTCCTCCAGCTCCCCAAGCCCAGCCCGCAGCCGGGCTGTCTCTTTCTCCACCAGGAGAGCCAGCCCCTCCAGGTCGGCCACCCGCAGCGCCTCACGGAGCCTACCGAGGAGCAGCCTTAGGCTATGGCTGCGGGGCACACTGCCCGTGAGCCTGAAGAGGAGAGCCTTGAGGCGCAGCTGGACAGCCTGCTCGGCGCTGAACGCGGCCAGGTCAGGCTCGCCCTCCTCGAGGAGCCGCCGCGCCTCCACGAGGAACGCGCGGGCACGCCGCACGAGGACACGGTAGTAGTCGCCGCTCAACCCCCCACCCCGCGCGCCCTTAGAGCGACCGTATAGGGGGCCTCGGGGACGGCCGCGACCTCGCCACCACCCCCACGGGGAGCCCCGGGGGGCTCCTGTGAAACACGGCTCCTCCTCGGCCCCAACCCTCCCAGCACGCCTCTACACCGTTAAAATTAGGCCACGCTGAAGCCGGGCTGCCGCACCCCCGCTGGGAGGGGCTCGGCACCCACATAGCCCGAGACAGTATCGCAAGAAGGTTGTCGGGGCCGGCGTCTCAAAAGGTGCCCGCGGCATGGCCGGCGGCGCCTCCTGCTGCAGGCTCTCATGGCTCGCAGTCAAAGGGTTCAAATCGCTGCGTGACGTTGTGACGTTGTGCTCCACACTCCCGGCGGGTTCACGGTCCTTGTAGGGCCCAACGGCTCCGGCAAGTCCGCGCTGATAGAGGGCCTGCTGCTCCTGCGCGACCTCCTGTGGTACCTGGAGGAGAAGGTTGTCAACCCGTTCCAGAGGTAGTGGGGTTATGGGAACGTTGTCTGGCGCGGCGACGAGTCTAGGGTTATAGAGCTGGGTGCGGGGCTTGACTGCGGCGGTTGCAGCGCCGAGGAGCTGGTGAGCATAATTCGAGAGAGGCTCGGCGTGGAAGTCCCTGTGTGGGCCGCCGGCTTCGCCGTCGGCGAGGTGGAGTACCGGGTTGTCCTCAGCGGCGCGGGCGGCGGGTTCCGCATTGTTGGCGAGAGACTGTGCATCAGGGGCTTCGGCTGCGCCACCCTGGAGGGCGGCAGGCTGACCCTGACTGTGGAGAGGAAAGCACTGGAGGATTTAGCCGGCGATGCTGCGAGGCTTCTGGAGTTCGTGGTGGTGCCCTTCCGGAAGCTTGCCGAAGCCGCTAAGCTGCTTGGGATACTCGAAGCGTGCACCGCGAGCGTGGGCGACGTAGTCAAGGCTACTGGCAGGGAGGTCGTCGACCTTGCTGTAAGCTTGTTCGAGAAAGGGGTAGATGTCGGCCCAATAGGTCTTAGGAGCTTCGTCGAACTCTATGTAGAGAAGGGGCGTTACCCTACGCTTCTAGCTGGGGCTGGGGCCCTCATATCTGGCGAGCTTGATAGCCTGGTTAATGTACTTGTCGGCGGCAGCGGGAAGTTCCGGGAGGCGGTGAAACGGTACCTGAGCTGCATTGCAGAGAGAAGCGGGCTAAGCATCGATTTGAACGAGACTGCTGATAGAATAGTCGAGGACATGGCCCGGACGCTGGTTAAGCTCTTGGCGTCGCGTGTCACCGCCGTCTTCTACACTGCCGCCCTGGAGGCCGGGATGTTTATCGATGGGATAAGGGTTGTCAGGATGCTGGACTACCGCGCTATGCGTCAGCCGCGGCCCCTGGAGCCGGGGGAGGCGCTGCTCGAGGATGGCTCGAACCTTGTAACGGTGCTCTTCAACATTGGGCGGGGGAGGCTGCCCGACGAGGTTGCGGCTGTTGTGGCTGCTGTGCTTGGCGCCGGCGAGGTATCGGGGTTCTTTGAGGCTACCGCGGATGGCAGGCTGGTGCTCCGGTTGGTAGTGGATTGCCTTTCGCTTGCTCCGCCCTCGGTGCCGGAGGGCGCCTGGAAGGCTATGGCGTTGATGGCGGCTGCGCTCTCTGGGGCTACGGTTCTGGCTGTGGACGAGTTTGAGAACAGTCTACACGCATCGGCTCAGGAGCTGCTGCTGGAGGAGCTTAGGCGTAGCGTGCCCACGGTGATAGTGGCCACGCACTCTCCCACAGTGGTTGACGCGGCGAGGAGCCTGGAGGAGATAGCCGTGGTGGAGCTGGAGGCTGGCGAGACTAGGATAAAGCGGGTGGCTAATCCGAGGGAGCTGGCGGAGAAGCTGAGGAGGCTCGGCCTAGCCCCCAGCGAGGCGCTGCTCTACGGTCTCCTGGAGACCGCCGAGGAGCGGGGCAGCAGCGGGCCTTGACGGGCAACGTGTTCACATAGTGGTCGAGGACGTCTACGCGGTTGACGCGCTCCGCCACCTCCCCGCCAGGCACGGCGTTAGGATACCCCGTGGCAGGATAGCCAGGCTCCACGCTTGCAGCGCCAAGATGGAGAGGATAGTCCATGCACACCTAGCCGAGGAGAGGACGGTGATCATAGTCGCCGACGCAGAAGACGCGCCGGCCGCGGCGAGGGAGAGCGAGATACGCCAGAAACACGATCTAGGCAGACGTGCCTATGTGATAGTCGTGGACCCGTGCATGGAGGCGCTGGCCTGCGAGGCCCTCCGGCTGAAGGGGTGCCGGGTGAAGCCCTGCAGCCCGGGGCCCCCTGGCCGCGGCCGACGAGTACTGGCGCCGAAGGTTCGGGAGAAGCTACCGTAAGAGCATGCTGCGCCGCCTTCTCGAGGAGGCCGACCGGGGCGGCCGGCTGAGCCAGGTGCCCGAGTTCCGGGAGGCTCCTCGATATACTCCAGGGCCTCGACCCCTAGAAGGCCGTGGTGCGGGGCTAACGGGCTTCGTTGAGGGTGGCGCCGGGTATGCTGCTGCGGTCCGCGTAGTGTACAGTGTAGTGGCGGGGGCGGAGCCTGGAGACTATGTAGTTGAACGCCTTCCAGGGGTCGCTCTGCGCGCCGCAGGTGTAGATGTCGAGGGTGGCGTAGCCGTAGTCAGGCCAGGTGTGGAGTGCTATGTGGCTCTCGAGCACCAGCGCTATCACGCTCACCCCGCCGTGGTAGCCGTGGAACTCCCAGGACTTCAGCTCCACCAGGTGCATCGCAGCCCTCTCCGCGGCCTCGCGGATGAGGTTCTCGAGGAACCTCCG
>JAADFC010000074.1 GCA_013153105.1 Thermoproteota archaeon | reverse complement strand
CGGCCGCGGCGAGCCTCGAGGCCCCCAGCAGCCGCGCCGCGGCGCGGGCGAGCCCGGAGAGGGCCGCGGCGGGCCCCGCCTCCAGGTGAGCCTCCTGCACGGCCTTCCACCACCGTGGGGCTGCTCAGTACCTTATCCTCGGGTCGACCAGCGCGTAGACGAGGTCAACCACGAGGCTCACGAGGCCCACCAGCCCAGCGAACACTATCACCACAGCCTGTATCGCCGGATAGTCCCGGTACTGTATCTTCTCGACGAGGTAGGTGCCTATCCCCGGCCAGTCGAAGGTCGTCTCCGTCAACACAGCCCCGCCGAGGAGGAGGGCGAACTGGAGACCAGCGTAGGTGACCACGGGTATCAACGCGTTCCGCAGCGCGTGGCGGAGGATACGCGTCTCCCGCACCCCCCGGGCCCGGTAGGCGAGTATGAACCTCGAGTCGAGCACAGCGGAGAGGCTGGAGCGGACGAGCCTCGTGTAGGGGCCGCTCAGGACTATCCCGAGGGTGAGCGCGGGCAGCGCCAGGTGGGCCAGGGCGTCGCGGAGCGCCCCCCAGTCCCGGGTGAGGATGGAGTCAACCACGTAGAGGCCCGTTATCGTCTCGGGGGCCCTGCCCGGGGTTATCCGGCCGCTGACCGGGAGCAGGCCGAGCCAGATGGAGAAGACGAGCTGGAGCAGCAGCCCCAGCCAGGGTATGAACAGTGTGTAGGTGAGGGAGCCGTAGAGCCTCATGGCGGCGTCGAGCCTGGAGCCCCTCCGAACCCCCGCCGCCACGCCCGTGGCAAGGCCGAGGGCGAGGCTGACCAGAAGCCCCGCCACCGCCAGCTCCACGGTCGCGGGCAGCCTCTCCCGCAGGTCCGCCGCTATACTCCGCCCCTCCACCACGAGGCTGGTGCCGAAGTCGCCGTGGAGCACCCTCCATAGGTACTCGACGTACTGGAGCCAGAGCGGCTTGTTCAGGCCCAGCTCCTCCTCCAGCTGCCTCAGCTTCTCCTCCGGGATGTTCTTCGTCCCCAGCACCGCCAGGACCGGGTTCCCTGGGAGGACGCGGAG
This sequence comes from Thermoproteota archaeon, assembly GCA_013153105.1. Taxonomy (GTDB): domain Archaea; phylum Thermoproteota; class Thermoprotei_A; order Sulfolobales; family Pyrodictiaceae; genus QNYQ01. The sequence goes on along the minus strand of JAADFC010000074.1, from coordinate 6,187 downwards.
CACTATGAACGCTATAGTGTAGAGTATCAGGATGCTGGGTATGATGAGCGCGGCGCGCACCGCAAGGTAGCGCAGCAGCCCCATGGCAGCCGGGGCCTCCAGCGGGCGGCGGGCTGCGGGGAGGCGCCCGGGGAGACCGGGCCTTTTCTACCGTCGCCTCCGCCGAGGCGGCCGGGAACCCTCTTATCCCACCGTCCCCCACCGGCTCCCCCTGTAGCGGATTAGGCTCCGGATGGTGGTTAGACGTGGCCTCTACAAGGCTTGTAGCGGTCGGAGCCCTGGTGGTGGTGCTCGTCCTCGCAGCCGCCTTCCTCGCGACGCGGGGCGGGGAGCAGGCCGCCCAGCAGCCGGCCGCCAAGGCTCTGGCGGAGGAGGTGGTGATAGGCACAACCGACAAGGTCACCGACCTGGACCCCGCCGCGGCATACGACTTCTACACCTGGGAGGTGCTCAGCAACGTCCTTGACACGCTGGTCCGCTACGAGCCCGGCACCGACAAGCTCGTGCCAGCGCTGGCTGAGAGGTGGGAGGTGAAGGACGGCGGCAGGGTGTGGGTCTTCTACCTCCGCCGCGACGCCAAGTTCTGCGACGGCACACCGGTGAAGGCCGAGGATGTGGTGCGGAGCATAAAGAGGGTCATGAAGCTCGACAGGGACCCCGCCTGGCTCGTGACGAGCTTCGTGGAGGACGTTAGGGCTGTGGACGAGTACACGGTCGAGTTCACCCTGAAGAAGCCTGTGGGCTTCTTCCTGGCGCTCCTCGCCACGCCGCCCTACGCCGTGGTGAGCCCCCAGTACCCCGAGGACAGCGTGGCGAGCGACGCCACCTGGGGCGGCCCCGGCCCCTACTGCATCAAAGAGTTCAAGAGGGACCAGTACCTGGTGCTCGAGGCTAACCCCCACTACTACGGGGAGGTGAAGACTAAGAGGATAGTGGTCCGGTTCTTCAAGGACGCGACCACAATGAGGCTGGCGCTGGAGCGGGGCGAGATAGACATAGCCTGGAGGACCCTCAGGCCGAGCGACTACAAGGAGCTCATGGGCAAGCAGGGCTTCAAGGTTGTGGAGGTGCCGGGCAGCTTCATAAGGTACATAGTGATAAACCTGAACATGGAGCCGACCAGGGAGAAGCTGGTCCGCCAGGCCATAGCCGCCGCCGTTAATAGGCCCGAGCTAGCCAAGGTAGTGTTCATGGACACTATGGAGCCGCTCTACAGCCTCGTACCCAAGGGCCTCTGGAGCCACGTCGACGTCTTCAAGCAGCGCTACGGCGACGGCAACATAGAGCTGGCCCGGAAGCTGCTGCAGGAGGCCGGCTACAGCGAGCAGAACAAGGCCAAGCTAGTCCTATGGTACACCCCCACCCACTACGGCGACACCGAGGCCGACCTGGCGCAGCTGCTCAAGCAGCAGCTCGAGAAGACAGGCATCTTCGAGGTGGAGATAAAGAGCAGCGAGTGGGCGACCTACGTCAAGCAGCTCCGCGAGGGCCAGATGATGCTCGCCCTCCTCGGCTGGTACCCCGACTACGTGGACCCCGACAACTTCCTCACACCGTTCCTCCACAGCGAGGCTAACAAGTGGACTGGCAGCGGCTACAAGAACCCGGAGGTGGACAGGCTCCTGGACGAGGCTGTAACCCTCACCGACCAGGAGAAGAGGGCTGAGATATACAGGAAGGTCCAGGAGATACTCGCGGAGGACGTGCCTATAGTGCCGCTGCTCCAGGGCAAGCTCTACGTGGTAGCCAAGGAGAACGTGGGCGGCATAAAGGTCGGGCCGAGCATGCTCCTACCCTACTACACGATATACAAGGAGGCCCCGCAGCAGCAGTAGGACAGCAGTGGGACACGGTGCTCGGAGGGAGAGGGGAAAACCGGGCGGCCAGGACCGGTTTTTCCGGGGCAGCCCCTCCGCGCCTCTCTAGGCTGGCTCGGCCGCCTTCTGCTCGGCGAGCCTGACCGCGTCCTCGGGGAGGCCCAGCCGCTTCGCGGTCTCGGGTAGGGGTACGCCGTTGCTGGCCCAGCCGCGGAGCCGGTAGTAGGCGCGTAGGAGGCCTAGGAACCTGTCCCGGTCCAGCCTGGCGCCGCGGAGGGGGCCCTTGGTGAGGGGGTCCCGGAACCACCTCTCGGGCGGCATGTCCATGTCTATGCTCCAGTCTCCGTGCTCGCGGACCCAGAGGAGGCGGGTGAGCGCGTATATCCTGTCGGCCACGGTGTAGTGGTCTTGGAGGCTGTAGGCTAGGCCGGTGGCTGCCTGGAACATTTTGACGTAGTGTTCGAGGCTTATCCCGGTCTCGACTACGGGGAACCTGCAGGCTACCGCGGTCTCGAAGAGGCCTCCGCGGAAGCGCTGCATCTCGATGAGCTTGGCGGCCTTCTCCTCGCTGTAGCTGTCGCGGCCGTGCTGTATCTCCCAGCCTATCAGCCAGGCGTCCTTGTGGTGGGCTCCTATGGGGCTGGTGGCGAAGGCGAGGGCCATGCCTGGGGCTGCGTGGCAGTCGTAGGCGCTCACCTCGAGGCCTTTGACGTGCATGGCGTACCAGGTCTCGCCGACCCTGCGGGAGAGCCTCATGCTGCCCTCGGCTAGCAGGTCTCCGACGCCCTCCCTGGCCGCGGTGAGCTTCACCAGCTCTGCTATCGCCCTGTAGTCGCCCCAGGTTGCGGGCAGCTCTAGCCTACCCCTCTCCCCGGCCTCCAGGGCGTAGCCGAGGGTGCCGCCGAGGCTTATCGTGTCCATGCCGTAGAGGTCGGCTAGCCTGTTCAGCACCGCGGCCTCCTCCAGCCTTGAGATCCCGAGGTTGCTGCCCAGCATCGCTATGTTCTCGTAGTCGAGCTCTACGAGGGCGCCCTCCTCGTCTCTTATCACGTGGCCGCAGGCCATGACGCAGAGGGGGCAGCTGCGGAGGTCGACCCGGACCTTCTCCATGTAGCTGCCGCTTATCCCCTGGTAGCCCTCGAATACGCCCTCGCGGAAGTTGTAGGCGGGGAGCACGCTGGCCTCCTGGGCCCACTCGACGGTGAACATGGTCCCCTGCCGCATCCAGAAGCTGTAGTTGGGGCTGGCCTTGACCGCCCTTATCGCCTCCACCGCGGCTTTGCGGTAGGCGTCGGGGTCGTAGAGCTCGGGCTTCCGGGTGCCCCGGACCACTATGGCCTTGATGTTCTTGCTCCCCAGCACCGCCCCGAGCCCGGGGCGGCCGCCGCTCCTCCCCTTCTGCGCCACCACCGTCGCGTAGCGGACCAGCTTCTCGCCGGCGGGGCCTATGAGGAGTATCCCCGCGTCCCGGCCGTAGCGCTCCACGAGCCTGTCGTAGGCTGTGAACGCGTCCAGCCCCCAGAGGTCGTCGGCGGGGTCGAGCCGGGCCCGGTCGTCCTCGACTACGAGCACCGAGGGCCTCGGGGCGCGGCCCTGGACGACCAGCGCATCCCAGCCCGCCGCCCTGAGGGCCACAGCCGCCCAGGAGCCTATGTTCCCGTCGCCGTAGCCGAGGGTGAGGGGGCTCTTGGCCGCGACCACCAGCTTACCCGTGTTGGGCCCCGCGAGCCCCGTCAGGGGGCCCACCGCGGCTATGAACAGGTTCTCCGGCCCGAGGGGGTCGGCGCCGGCGGGCAGGAAGTCCCAGAGGATCTTGACCGCGAACCCCCTGCCGCCGATGTAGAGGCGGGCCATCTCACCCGGGTACCGCCACTCCCTCGCCTCCCCCCGCGTGGCGTCGAACCAGAGGATACGCTTCCACCAGCCGAACAGCCTCTCCCCAGCCAAGGCGGACAGGGCACCAGGGGGAGAGGAGGCGGGGCCCCTCCTAGAAGCCCCTTGCGCCAAACCCGAGCGGGGCCGGTCAGCCAACCCGGCTCACGCCATCAGGTCCCCGCCGTGAAGGACCCTCGGTCCGGGGTTCGCTTCCGGCGCGTTCATCACACGCCCAGCCGTGGAGCCCAGCCGGGGCGGGGCCGGATAAACCCGGCGCGCCCCCCCAGCACGGCCTGCCGGGCCCGCGATAACATGAGGCGAATTGGGACAAATAGTATAGTATAGATGGCTTAACACTACAATATTGAGGCCTTATGCAGGACTTAAACAACATTTATAAGACTTAAAGAGTAATATTGACCGCACACGCCGAGTAGAGTGGGGTAAGAACCTAGGCTTTACAGACGCCCAGGTCGGGTGGCAGGTCATGGCTGGGATACGTCTAGTCCTGCCCCTGGCAGCGCTGCTAATGATGGTTACGATGCTTGTATCCGCGTATACTACTCTGCAGGCGGATAACATAGATGGGGCCGCTGCTGTCGACGGGCTACCGTTTCCGGAGCCCGGCGTCGTAGTAGTGACGCCGAAAGAGGCCCTGGCGCTGGCCGGGCGGCTGGAGGCTGGCGCTGCAGAGGGGCCGTGGCTGGTCGCGGTGGTCAACGACGGCGGGGGCTCTATGGCGGAGGCTGTGGCTGCGCTGGCGAGGGCCGCGGGGCTCCTCCTCCCCCTGGGGAGGCCTGCGGGCCCCGAGGGTGGGGCGCCGCTGCACCCGGCGCTGGCTGGGGCGCGGCTGGTGCTGCTGGACCTGCATGGCCGCGGGCTCGTGGTAGTGGAGGGTCTCCCTCCGGTGCGGGGGCTGGAGCGCGCCCTGAGCCTGGTGGGCCCCGCCGGCTACACGGTGTCGGGGGGCTTCAGGTGGATAGGCTACATTGGCTGGGTGAAGGCCTCGGCGGGCGGGGTCAACTACGGCGGCGACATGATGGTGCGCGTCGACTACTACTACGCGCCAAGCGACAGCCCGGCATCCCTCGGCTTCTGGCTCGCCGTCACCAGACAGATAGCCGTGGGCGACTGCGCAGGCCTTGACACGCCGCCGGAGTGGATGACTGCCGAGACGGACTGGATGACCCGCTACTGGCCGGCGCAGGTGCTAGTCGACTGGGGCCCCGGGAACACGCCGCCCGCCAGGACGATATCGTACACGGTGTCCCTAGGCCCGGGCGGCCCCTCCGCCAGCATCTCCTACAGCGCGCCGCTCGACAGCTACATGTCAGCCACCGACTACAGTAGACCCGCCGATGGCAGGGTTGTGATACGCCACGAGCTGCACCGCGCCAGGTGCGGCGTAGCCTACAAAGCCGAGCCCGCGAGCATAGCCATGCTAGACCCCCACCGGCTACGCTACGACAGCTCTAGGACAGCCATGCTGGTCTGCCACACGTTCCAGGCGGAGTTCGACCGCGACGCCGCGCCCCCCGCGGAGACCTGGTTCTGCGCCGAACTCACGCCAAAAAGCGCCGACTACTTCGTCGGCAGCTAAACGTTACCTTTGCCCTCTGCCTAACAAAGTTTTTGTCTAACTTCACCCCTCCCCTAGCCATGCATGGCGGCCATTGCGTGACATCCACCGCTTAGCTGTCCAGACGGCAGCCGAAGCGCCAGCATTGACCGCGCGGGTCTTTGGGCCTACCATTTGCTATGCATTACCTTGTAATCCTTCGTGCGTCTCGAGCACAGCCTGGTAGAGGAGCCTCCTCCGCGTCCAGGGCCTCTCGGGGCCCAGGGCCAGCCTGTGGAGCGCCTGGAGCGGGAGGTGGAGGCGGGGGCAGCCCGTCTCGGGGGGCTCGCCGTGGAGGGCGAGGTGGAGGGCGGCGCTGCGGAGCGTGTCGAGCAGCTCCTCGGCGCTGTGGGGGCAGCCGCGGGGCGGTGGGCCCCAGTAGCGGGCTAGGCGGCGGGGTATCCAGCCGAGGCCCCGCCTCTCCGCTTCGAGGTGGGCTTCGAGGTCCTTGACTGTGGTGGCGGCTATGTAGTATGCCTCGGGGCTGTCGGCCCACGGGGGGAGGAGGTAGTACTCTAGGCTCCCGTGGAGCGCCGCGTGCACGGCCTCGTGGCCTGCCATGGCCTCGCCGGTGTCGCGGCCGAGGGCTTCGAGGTCGCGGGCGGCGAGGTGTATCCTCGGCAGCCCGCTCCACGCCTCGTGCATCGCCGCCTCGAACCCCACCGGCGCCGCGGCCCCCGCCTCGGCGGCGAGGGCGGCGACCGCCTCCAGGGCGGCGCGGGTGTCGGGGTAGACGTGGACCTCTACGAGCCCCGGGCCCGGCAGCCTCGAGTAGACCTCCTCGAGCAGACGCCGCAGCCAGCCTGGGGGCTCGGCGCCGCGGTGGGTGTAGACGGCCACCCTGTCCCCGCTCGGGAGCCTCCAGACGGTGAAGCCC
>JAADFC010000032.1 GCA_013153105.1 Thermoproteota archaeon | reverse complement strand
CCGGCTCGACGGCCTCCACCCCCTCCTCCGTCTCAGCCACCACCGCCGCCGGCACTGTGTGGAAGTGGACCCCCATCAGCCTCCCCACGGTGGCCGCCACCGTCACCCCCGCCCCGTTGGAGCTGTCGAGGCCCCCCACGGCGACGGCGTGGACCCGACGCAACCCCCGCCTCCCGACCCCTCCGGGGAGGGGTGGGAGGGGGTAACGGCCGCCCCCATCCAGCATCCTGGATTACGATTAATACAATGATAACCCTGTTATAGGAGCCTTGATAACCTGGTACTGGGCGGCTGGTGGGCCGGTGCAGCCGCTTGCACCCCAGCCCCCCGGGCGAAGGCAGGCTCAGCAGGATCCTCCTCAGGGCAGCGCTCTCAAAGCTCTCGGACGCGGTCGAGGCGGACGTGGCGATAGCGGGGGCGGGGCCGGCGGGGCTAACCGCCGCCTGGCTCCTCGCGGAGAAGGGGCTCCGCGTCACCGTGGTGGAGCACCGGCTGGGCACCGGCGGCGGGATGAGGGGCGGCTCGATGCTGCTCCCCGTGGCGCTGGTGGAGGAGGAGCTTGGCGCCGGCCTGCTCCGCCGGGCGGGGGTGAGGCTGGAGCCCGTGGGCGACGCGCCCGGGCTCTACGTGTTCGACCCCACCGAGGCGGCTGCGAAGCTCACCGCGAGGGCGGTGGACGCGGGCGCCACGATAATACCTGGGGTGCACGTGGAGGACCTCATCCTGCGCGGCGGCAGGGTCCAGGGGCTGGTGCTCAACTGGGCCCCGGTGGTGGAGGCGGGCTGGCACGTGGACCCCCTCTACCTCGAGGCCCGCGCCGTGGTGGACGCGACGGGCCATGACGCGCACCTGCTGCGGCTGCTCGAGCGGAGGCTCCAGGGCAAGGTCAGGGTGCCCGGCATGAGCAGCATGGACGTCTGGCGGGCCGAGAGGCTGGTGGTCGAGAAGAGCGGGGAGGCCTTCCCAGGCCTCTACGTTGCGGGCATGTCGGTCGCGGAGGCCTACAACCTGCCCAGGATGGGGCCCGTGTTCGGCGGCATGCTGGAGTCGGCGAGGAGGGTCGCCGAGATGATAGCCGAGACCCTCCTCGAGCGGGGGGAGCGGGTGGAGGCCGGGGTGGAGGCGTAGCACCCCCGGGGCTGGAGGGGTGGGCGGCGGTGGCGGACACGATTATGAAGGCGGCCCGGGAGGGCAGGGTAACCGATGAGATGAGGGAGGTGGCCAAGGCTGAGGGGCTGGAGCCTGAGAAGGTGAGGTTCCTCATCGCCGAGGGGAGGGTGGCGCTGCTGAGGAACGTGAAGCGGAGCGGCCGGGTGAGGCTGGTAGCTGTGGGGGAGGCGATGTTCTCGAAGGTCAACGCTAACATCGGGACGAGCGGCACTGTGGTGGACGTGGAGGCTGAGAGGAGGAAGGCCCGGATAGCCGTGGAGTACGGCGCGGACACGGTTATGGACCTTAGCATGGGGGGTGACCTGGACGAGATACGCATGATGATTATGAGGGAGGCGGAGCCGCTGCCGCTGGGGACGGTGCCCACCTACCAGGCTTGGGTGGAGGGGCTCCGCCGCTACGGCGGCCTAGGCATCCCCAGCGACTGGTTCATAAAGATTGTAGAGAGGCAGCTGAGGCAGGGAGTGGACTACATGACTATACACGCGGCCCTCTCCAGGGAGCTGGCCGAGAAGGCGGTGAGGAGCAGGAGGGTGATACCGATAACCAGCAGGGGCGGCGCGCTGCTCGCGGCGTGGATGCTGGAGAACGGCGAGGAGAACCCCTACAGGAGCCACTGGAGCTACCTCCTCGAGCTCTTCGCCGAGTACGACGCGGTGATAAGCGTGGGGGACAGCCTCCGGCCGGGCAGCATCTTCGACCAGCACGACGAGCTGCAGGTGGCGGAGCTGGTGGAGGCTGCGAGGCTGGTGAGGAGCGCCCGGGAGGCGGGGGTGCAGGTTATAGTCGAGGGGCCCGGGCACATGACGCTCGACCAGATAGCGGCTAACGTGAGGCTGGAGAAGCAGCTCACCGGGGGAGCCCCCTACTATGTGCTCGGCCCCCTGCCCACCGACGCGGCGATGGGCTACGACCATATAGCCCTCGCTATAGGCGGCGCCCTCGCCCTCTGGGCGGGCGCCGACTACCTCTGCTACGTCACCCCCGCGGAGCACCTCAGCCTGCCGACGCCGGAGCAGGTGAAGGAGGGGATTATAGCGGCCCGGATAGCTGCGCACGCGGCGGACCTGGCCAAGTACGGTGCCAGGGCGGCGGGGAGGGACGCCGCTGTCAGCTGGGCCCGGGCGAGGCTGGACTGGAAGACGATGCTCGACCACGCGTTCGACCCCAGGGGGGCTGCCAGGATACACGCCCAGTACGGGCTCCGCACCAGGGCCTGCGACATGTGCGGCCAGTACTGCGCCTGCCTCGTCCTCGGCAAGCACATGAGGGGCCGGGGGGAGCCGGAGCCGGAGGAGCTGACCCGGAGGATACTAGGCTCCACCCTCCTCCCCTAGCCGGAGCCTGCGCCACTCCCAGGGGGTCCTCGACACTCTTACCACGACCTTCAGCTCCTCCCTCCTCAGCGCCCGCTCGAACGCCTCCGGGGCCCTCTCGAGGCCCCAGACCACGCTTGTAACCAGGGGCTCCACGAGCCTCGACCTTATAAGCCGTATCGCCTCCTCGAACTCCCTCCAGGTGCCGCAGCGGCTCGCCACGAGCCTAAGCTCCTTCACCACCGCCAGCGTCTGGCTCCAGCAGCCCCTCCCGCCCGGCGTGGACTTCACGTGGACAACCCCCATGGGTCTCGCAATCCTCACAGCCGTGTCGAGCCCCTCGTTGCTCCCCGTCGCCTCGAAGACTAGGTCGTAGCCCATGCCCCACCGGCCCTCCCGCCTTGCAAGCTCCTCAGCCTCCTCCAGCGGCTCCACCCGGAGGCCGAGCCTCTCCCCGAGCAGCCTCGCCTTCGGCGAGCCGCGCCGCGCGAACACGGTCACCTCGAGCCCGTAAACCCTCTCCAGCACCTGCGCCGCCAGGCTCGCCAGGAACCCCGACCCCACCACAGCCGCCCGGTCCCCAGGCCGGGGCGGCTCGAGCGCGAACGCCTTCAACACCGCCGCCAGCGGCTCCACCGCAGTAGCCTCCTCCGGGGAGAGCCCCTCCACAGGGTGCAGCAGCCACGCCGGCACCGCGAAGTACTCCGCCAACGCCCCCGGGTAGTCTATGCCCAGCGTCTTCTTCACCGGCGCCGGACAGTGTATGTAGAGCCCGCTCCTACACGGCTCCCTCCACATATCCCCAGGGTCAACCAGGTTGATCTCCGGCACAACCAGCCTATCCACGAGATGCTCATAGCCAGGCGGCGCCGCCGCAACCACACCCGCAGCCTCATGCCCCGGAACCAGCGGGTAGCCGCCCGGAGGCGGGTAGCTCCCACGGTAGAACGCCTTGTCGGTACCACAGACGCCCACGGCCACACTCCTAACCAGCGCCCAGCCCGGCGGCGGCTCCGGCTCGGGCACCTCCCGGACCACAAGCCTCCCCGGAGCCTCCAGCACCGCAGCCCTCAACGCCCCGGCACCCCCGCCGCCCCACCAGCGCCGCGGCGGGGCACTTGAAGAAGCCCCCCGCACCGGGCCGCGCTAGTGGCCAGCGCGACGCTAGCCGTAGAGCCTCCTGCCGCGCCCGCGGACCTCCCAGAGTATCCTGTCAACCTCCTCCACAGCCTCCACCTGAAGCTCCCTGGCAACCTCGTAGAAGCTCTCACGCTTGACGGCGGCCGTCAACTCCTCCCCCTCGCGTAGGCCGAGCCCCTCCAGGGAGGCTTCGGCGCCCCGCCTCCTCCCGGGTGTCCCGGCCGGGGACCCGTAAAGCTGCGTCTCTCGGCTGCGGCCTTGTCGACGAATCGTCTGTGACACGGGTTGCTTACACCCCGTGAATGTATGGGGGTTCTCCTTCACGTGCGACACCTTTTCCCCGGCCGGGCGCCCCGGGGGGCCCCGGGTGGGCTCCGCCGTCGGGGCTTGCGCGGGGCGTTGCGGGTTGGCGGGCGGCGTGGAGGAGGCTGCGGGGGCTGGGATGGGCCTGGCCCCGGGGAGGCTTGTGGAGGAGCTTCGGCGGGAGCCCGAGGTGGCGGTCAACTGGCTTATGGTGTACATGACCTACTTCAGGAACTTCGTCTTCTCGGTGGCGAGGTACCTCTACCAGAGCGTGGGGCTCCGCGCGGCGGTGATGCAGCTGGGGAACATGGTTGAGGAGGCTATACAGTCGAGCTTCCACGTGCAGCGGCGCGCCGCCGCCGCCCGGGGGCTGCGGCTGGAGACGCTCGACGACCTCTTCAGGTTGAACCGGTACTGCCACGAGGAGGCTGCGGCGAGGCTGGCGCCGCTGGGGATAGAGGTGTTCCGGGTGGGCCGCCGCGGCGACAGCTACTACATGGAGGCCAGCGACTGCAGCCTCATGAGGGCCGCGGAGGAGCTGCCTGTGGTGAAGGTGTTCCCCGTCGCCCTCGTCTCGGGGCTGATAAAAGGCCTGGGCTACCGGAGCAGGTGGCTCTCGAGCCCGAGGGAGCTGGGGCACCTCTGCAGGAGCGTCCGGGAGGGCCACACCGCGAGGCCGGACTACGTGGTCTACCTCGACGAGACCGTGGAGCCGCCCGCCTGCAGGATAATCGTCGAGCCCCTCCGCTGCCCCCCTTAGCCCTCACCCTCCCGCTGCTGGTCGGGGCACTCCAGCCTCTCAACGACTATCCTGCACTGGGGCAGCGGCGTCCCGGGGTCCCGGTAGACCACGTAGCGGGGCCTCTGCTCGGGGGGCAGGTGGCAGAGCTGCCGGGCCCTCTCCCTGCTCCTCACCCACCTGGTGTCGTGGCCGAACCTTGTGAGTATCCCGGAGAAGAAGCCGAGGCAGACGGCGCAGGTGGCGGGGAGCCGTTTCACCCTCTCCGCGTAGTTGCACCTACCCGCGTGGAGCGCGTACCTCCGCCCGGGCTCCAGCTCCTCCAGCCGCTCCCACAGCTGGAACGGGACCCCCATGCCCTCGATGGCGAAGCTGTGGCAGCGCACCTCGTACTCCAGCACCTCCCTCAGGCTGAGCCCGGAGAGGTCCACCCCCGCCTTCCTGGCCTCCTCGTGGAGCACCTTGAACCCCCTCATCGCACCCTTCCTCGTTATCTCCGCCACCGCCCGGAACGCCGCGTCGGTGCCGAGAGCCTTCGTCGCCTGCTCCACCAGCTCCTCCACAACCATAGCCTGGAAGTAGGCGTTGTACATCCTGACCCAGCTCAGCCTCCTCATATCAAGCCTCTTCTGCTCGCCGCCACCCTCCGCCACGGGTCTCCACCCCCCGCAGGAGCCTTCTAGCCGCCGCGCCCGCCCGGGCCCCGGTCTAGTATCGGTTTCCGCTATCCCGCCCCCGGGCACCGCGTCTCCCCCCGGAGGCGGGTATGGGAGGGAGGGCGTGGACGCGTTGACAGGCGAGAGGGGCCCCGTGGTGGGCTACGTGCTCAGCGGCTCCACCAGCGCCACGGTAAGGTTCCAGCTCACCGTGGAGGGCGAGGAGAGGCTCAGGGAGGGCATGCTCGTCGAGGCGGGGGGCGAGAAGACCCCGCCCCTCGTGGCCCGGGTGGAGCGGCTAACCCCCGTCAGCCCCCTCCACCGCGAGGGCGACATATGGAGCCCCGCCAGGCGCCTCTCCAGGCTCCCCCAGCCGCCCCCAGGCCTCGAAGCCTACGTCACCGCCGAGGCGACGGTGCTCGGAGCCCCCCAGCCCGGAGGCGGCCTCGGAGAGCCCGGCCGCCCCCCGTGGCCCGGGGAGCCGGTGAGGCTCCTCACCCCCGAGAGGCTCCAGAGGCTCCTAGGCCTCGACCCCGGGGCGCCCGGCGTGGTCTGGTACGGCGAGCTGCTCGGCTACCAGGGGCTCGGAGCCCCCCTCGACGTCGAGGCGCTCACCATGCACCTCGGAGTCTTCGGCGAGACCGGCAGCGGCAAAAGCTACGGCGTAGGCTACCTCGTCGAGCAGCTCGCCAGCATCCCCGCCCCCGGAGGCGGCCGCGTAGCCCTCCCAGCCTTCATAGTAGACGCCAACGGAGACTACCTAGACTACCACGAGGCCCACGCGAGGGGCGAGAGGATAGGAGAGTACCGGGAGGTCCTCCGCCTCGTCCTCCCCCAGAGCCCCGCCCGCCACCGCCCATACACGAGAACCCTAACCATAAGCCTCGACGGGTTCACAGCGAGAGAGATAGCAGAGTTCATAGCAGCCTACCGCACCGGAGGCCTGGAGGTCAACGAGCTGCAGGTAAGCCTCCTCGAACGCGCCCTCCGAAGACTCGGAGAACAGTACAGCTACACCCAGCTCCTCACCAGCCACCTCCACCTCCTCCTAGAGGAGATAGACGAGCTAACCAAGGGCCCCACCGCAGCCTTCCACCACCAAACCGGCAGAGCCGCAAGAAGCGCAGTCGAAAAGCTCCACCACGACCTAGCAGAGACCTACAGGATACTCTCCACCCGCCCCAGCCTAGACCGCAGCCTGGTAGACCACGCCACCCGCAGCCCCACACTCGTAATCATAGACTTCAGCAGCGAAGGAGCCCCAGGAGCCCCCCTCCCCCTGAAACAGCTCATCCTAGCCTACCTAGCCCGACTCCTCTACCACACCTTCACCGCCTACAAGACCACCGGCGACGAACGCTACACCGCCCTCATCATCGAGGAAGCCCAGAACTACGCCCCCAACCCCCGAGCCTACCCCGTAGCCTGGAGCATAGCAAGAGACTACCTAGCCCTCCTCGCAACCCAAGGCAGAAAGTTCGGCATAGCCCTAGTAATAGTCTCCCAGCGCCCAACCTTCGTAGACCCAATAATAACAAGCATGCTCAACACAATAATAGCCTACCGCACCCCACCAGACGACGCAGCCCACATCTCCAAAACCGTCGGAGGCCTCCCCCCACACCTACGCGAAAAACTCACAAGACTACCACGAGGAACAGCCCTAATAGCAGGACAAGCCAACAAACTAGGCCAACCAGTACTCGTAAAAACAGGCAAAAGAACAAAAGGACACCGCATGGGACAAACAAACCTAGTAAAAACACTCCAAAAACTCCAACAAACCCCAACACGATAAAACACCACAAACACTTTAAACTCCAAACAGAGCCAAGCCCCTACAATACATCCACAACAAGCCGACCCTCCCCTCTGGAGTGTTGCAACTCCCCTATCGGCTCCTTGGGCGCACGCCATGGGTGGATCGGAAGCTGTACATGGGCGCATCCTTTAGATTCTACTCGAATCCATGGGAG
>JAADFC010000137.1 GCA_013153105.1 Thermoproteota archaeon | reverse complement strand
GTCAGCCCCTAAGCCCCGGTCACCGGCCCCCCTCCTCGTCGCCCAGATTCGTGTTTTTAACCGGGAGCCGCAGGTGCTCCACGACCCTTCTCACAATCCAGGCGTACCTTGGGTCCCCGCGGCTGCGGCGCAGCTTCAGCCTCCGGTAGACGGCCCGGTAGAGCAGCTCAGCATCCCTCGAGTAGACCTCTATGTAGCCCTTCACGTGGCCCCGAAGGTTCCTGACAAGCCACACGTACACCAGGTACCAGCCCGGCGGCACCTCGAAGCTTGCCTCGAAGGCCTCACCCTTCGAGTACAACGGCTTAACCCTACGGTACAGCCTCGGCCTAGCCTCCACAACCTCGCCCGACTCTGAGACCAGGAGAACTAGTGACCTCGCAGCGTGCTTCCCGGTACGGCTCCTACTCCTCTCCAAACGCAGCGTGAGCAAGACAGCCAGCCCCCGCCCCGAGCCACGGCGCACGAACCGTACACAGCGACTCAAGAAGATACGATGATGACAGCCCCCCTCTTCTCTACACGCGGGCTCCCCTCGACCACGTAAACCCTAACCTCGCCCTCAACCCCAGAGTGGCTCCTAACGGTAACCCCCCTGAAGACGAGCTGGCGCACCCCCTCGAAGACCTCCTCCCCAAGCAGCCTGCCCCCGCTGCCATACCTAGCGACGGTAAGCCTCCCGAGGCCCTGCCGGTAGTAGAGTATGAGCATGCCCGTGCCGCACCCCCGGAGGTGGACGGCCGTGGACGGAGCCAACGTTAATCAATGCGCCCCCAGGCTCTGCTAGTCCACGTCTATGTAGAACCTGGGCGGCTCTATACGCTCACTCTTGCAGCGGGGGCACCTGCTGGGCCTGCGGGGCTCGGTAAGGTCGCTGAACACGTAGCCACAGCTCCTGCAGCGGGGAGGGACCATGTAAAGCACCGCCCGGCCGCCGTAGCGGCGCCGCAGCGTCTTAGCTATGTGCCTCAAGTGCTCGTACACCTCAGCCTCGCCGCGCACGGGGTCGAGGCCCACAAGCTCGGCGATCTCGCGCGCCGAGAGGGGTGTACGGGACTCCATAAGCACGCGGATTATGCGCTCCCTAACAGTCTCCTCCACCACAAGGGGCCACCCGCGAGGGGCCACCGGGGGAGGCGTGGAGCCCCCAATAGCACTGGCTCCACGCTAGGGGCTGGCCATCTCCTTCAGCCTCTCCTCGGCTACCACACGTGCGGTCTCAAGTATGCGTTTGACCTCCTCGCTGCCGGGCCGCCCGTCAACTGTGGGGACATCTAGCTCGATGCCCTGCTCGGCGGCGATAGCGGAGACGGTATTCTCGAGCTCTAACAGCATACTGTCGATAAGAGGCTGCACACCACCGTAACGCCGCCTTATCTCGGACAGGGCCTCCCGGACGGGCGCGAGAGCCTCAGCGCTCAACACGCCTATGGATGCGAGAGTCTCGAGCCGTACAGAGAGGGCCTCAAGAGCAGCCTGTATGACCAGTATCCGCTCCAGAAGCTCCTTCAACTGGGGGTCGCGGGTGCGCATGTAAGTGTTCCTTACACGGTTAGCCAGGAGCCCCAGCCTAGAGACGGCGTAGCGGGTGGCAACCGCGAGCTCGAGGAGCCTCATCCGGGGCGACCTGGAGCCTCCCCGTCGCCTCCTCCGGAACAGCACCATAACCCCGGCCCCCGTCCCCTACCACGCTACAGCAGTCCCCCGCGGCGGGGCAGACGCAGCGGCCGCTACCCCAAGAGGTGAAGGGCGCACCGAGCCGGCCTTAAAAGAGGGGAGGGGCTAGCCGGTCCACTGGTAGACAACCAGAACCACCAGAGGCACATAGGTGGCCTCGCCGGTGGTTACCGCCACGATCTTCCCATCCTTATTGTAGAGTGGCGCCAGTATAAGCATGTAGGGCTTGAAGTGCTTGAAGGAGGCGAACTCCCTGCTAACCTGAGCCCCGAATATCTTCACCAACGTTATGTCAGGCTTCTCGCCTAGTATGGCAGTAGCATCCTTCGGAACCACCACAGCCACCTGCGGCGAGTAGTAGGGCGCCGCGGCGAACATCTTGTATATCATGGTAGAGTTGACGAGGAGGTTGAACTCCCTCACAGCCTGCCCCCTGGCAGCCATGTTGGCAAGCCTTATCAGCTCGGCGAACTTAGCATCCCTCCCCGCTATGTGGGCCATAGCACCGGCCTTGAGCAGGTCTATATTCGATAGGCCCTGCAGCGGCGGCCGGTAGTCGAGCACGTGTCTGCGGATATCGTAGAGCGCAACGTCGTATACAACGATCAGAGTTTTGTTAGGCTTGAGGCCGAACTCGTGGAGTATAGCGTTGGCCTCCTCCTCGGTGCCGGTGAAGAAGCGGGCTAGCAGTGTTATCTGGGTATTGTTCAGTGTGGCGCCGTCAGCGAGGGTGGGCCTGCCCGAGCCGACGCTTATCCAGTACCCGTAGTCCCACCATGAGACGACGACAGTGTCGCCGGGGACCTCGTATCTTAGATGGGTCAGCAGCTGCATCCACCCCATGTGCTGGAAGTTGATGCTGAACCCCGTGGCTGAGGCTACCACAGCTCGCAGCCGCGCGGCCGTGGCCTCCGCGGCGTTGACCTGGAACACTACCACTAGGAGCACTATCACGGCAAGCGCCATAGCAGTTAGGGTCCGCGCCTCGCCCCCGCCTCTCTGGCGGCGTCTGCCCCTCCTCCTGCCGCCGGCCTCCTCCTCGCCGGCTGCTAGGGTATTGTATATGCTGCCGACGGAGGCCCCTACGAGGATTGCTGAGGCGTTTGCGAAGCTCTGCTCGAGGTAAATCATGCCTATCGTACCGTAGAAGAGGCCTAGGCCCGCGACGGCGAGAGGTAGCAGCCTCACCTCGCCGCGTGCCAGGCTCCGGTAGAGGGCGTAGACGCCCAGCACCGGGGCAAGGAAGGTTAGCACGTTAGCGTTGTTGAGCAGCTCCCGGAATATCCGCGGGTTGGTCGCGCTGGCCATCTCGGCTACAGTGTCGAGGATGCGTGGCAGCTTTATCAGCCCAAGGGACTTCAACGGCCAGAGGAGCGTCGCGATCAGCTTACCGCTGAGCCCTAGCGCCGGCAGTGCGGCCAGCGCCACAGCGGAGACCGCCGCGGAAGCCGCCAGGTAGAGGCGCCTCTCACCCCTCAGGGGGCCCAGCGTGAAGCCTTGCTCAGCCAGGCTCCTGGCCAGGCGCATTAGGGCGAGCGCAGCCAGGGTCGACGCCAGGGGCAGCCAGAGCAGGGGCACCCTCGCCTTGCCGAAGGATAGGGCGACCAGCAGCGTGCCCACAGCACCGTAGACAGCTGCTATCGGCAGTACAACCCTGCGGAGAAGCCCCTCAGCCTTCTCGGACCCGGCCAGGGGGAGCAGTAGAGCGGTCGCGGCCAACACCAGGGCGACTAGAGCGTAGCCACCCCAGGACGCCACTATCAAGCCGGCAACCAAGCCGGCGGCCACGGCCGCTGGCAGGCTCCGCCTCGACAGGGCTATGGACGTCAGGAGGAGCGCGGGTGTGAAGAGGACTATCGAGAACCCCTCCTTCTCAGCGAACCCGGCGAAGGTCCTTGAGGCTGCAGCGTAGGAGAACGCCAGCGGAAGGCTGCCAACGATAGCGGCGAGCAGCCCATACTCGTAGAGCAGCAGCAGATACACCACGGCGACCGCGAGGGTTGCAGAGTAGACGCCGGCCAGGGCAGTCCCCCGCACCGGGTCGTCGAAGAGGCTGGCCACGGCCGGCAGTAGCGGGTACTCGGTCTTTGTGAAGTCGCGGCCCCAGGGGTACCAGAAGATGTGCGTCGCCGGGTTGTCCCGGGTCAGGGTGCGCCAGGACGCTATACCGTGGCGGTGCAGGTAGTCGGCGAGCCAGTACTCTATCCAGGGGTCGTTCGCATAGAGGTAGCTGTGCTTGGCAACCTCCGGCGGCACACCGTTCCTCACAAGGTTGTTGTATACTATCTCATAGTTGGCGAGGGGTATGACGCGCAGTGAGAAGGCCGCATAGGACAACGCGACCATTATAGCTATGGCTACAGCGTAGTAGGCGAGCCTGTTCGCCCGCAGGGCCTCCGCTACCCGGCTAGCCTGCGCGAGCAGGGCGCCCTGGATTGTGCCGCGGCCGCCGCCAGCCCTGGCCTTAGCCAACGCGCTCCACCTCATGCCCCGCCCGGCCTGCCCTCTTCTGGTCCCTTCTAAGCCCTCTCACGGCGTTGGCCAGCGAGAGCAGCGCGGCAAGCCCGTTCAACAGTGTGAAAACAGGGTCTCCCAGCGCGGCAGCGTAGAGGGTTAGGAGCACGCTCCCCGCGAAGTATGTCAGGCTGAGCCGCACCGGGGGAGGCTCAGCCGGCAGGGACACAAGCCACGCAGCCACTATCAGCGTGAGCCCCGCAAGCCCCACCAGCGTCAAGGGCTCCACGGTGTGCTCCACCGTAGCGGCCGCCGGCGCCGCCTGTAAAGGGCTTTATAGAGTCCCCGCGCGCCCGGCGGGCCGTGGATGCGGAGGCGAGGTGTGGCAGTCTATGAGCCTGGCGCGGATAGTCTTCGAGAAGAGGAAGCTCGAGAAGCGCTACGGCGTCGAGGGCCGTGTGGCCGGCCACTACGTGGAGGCGGGCTACACTGTGGCCATGAGGTTCCCCACGCCGGAGGGCACGCTATCATTCACGGCGAGGAAGGAGGGTACTGTGCTGGCTGTGGACGTCGTTTATGGTTCGGTCAAGGTGACCGCGGATACTGTGAAGAAGCTGGCTAGGAAGGCGGCGGCAATAAAAGCCAAGCCAGTACTCGTGCTCTACGGCTCCGGCCCCGTCCTAACCGAGGATGCCCTGGCCGCGGCGAGGGAGGAGGGCGTATCGATAAAGAGGATACGCTAGGGGGAGAGCAGCATGGCTAGGACTGCTTTCTGAGCGTGCAAACGGTTCTCAGCCTGGTCCCAGACGACGCTCCACGGCCCCTCCAGCACCTCCTCGGTAACCTCCTCCCCCCGGTGCGCGGGGAGGCAGTGCATGAATATGACGTCCCTCTTCGCGTGCCGTAGCAGCTCCACGTTAACCTGGTAAGGCCGCAGGAGCCGCCGCCTCTCCTCCGCCAGCGCCTCCTCGCCCATGCTGACCCAGACGTCTGTGTAGACCACGTCGGCGCCGCGGACCGCCTCCCTCGGATCCTCGGTGAGGGTGAGACTGCCCCCGCTCTCCTCCGCCGCACGCTCCGCGGCGAGCCTAACCCGGTCCAAGGGCCAGAGGCTGCGGGGAGCACCTACCCGCACGTGGGCACCCAGCTTGGTAGCGGCTAGTATGAGGCTGTGTGCGACGTTATTCCTCGCGTCGCCCACATAGGCTATGGTTACGCCCTCTATACGCCCCTTCTTCTCGAGAATAGTCAGCATATCGGCTATCGCCTGTAGCGGGTGCTCGAGGTCGCTCAGCATGTTTATCACAGGCTTATCTGAGTAGGCGGCAAGCTCCTCGAGGCTCCGATGGCTATAGACCCTGGCTGCTATAGCGTCAACGTAGCGGGAGAGCACGCGCGCAGTATCCTTGACCGGCTCCCCCCGGCCGAGCTGTAGCTCGTCCCGGTTGAAGACGAGCGGGGTCGCCCCCAGCTGCAGCGCCGCAACCTCCATGCTGACCCGGGTTCGTGTGCTCGGCTTCTCGAATATGAGGGCTATAGTCATCCCCCGGAGGACTGGTATGACACGCTCGCCGGCGTAGTAGCGGAGCTTGAGGCTCCTAGCATACTCCACAAGCATCCTCAGCTCTTCGGGGGATAGGTCGCCTATAGAGAGGAGGTCGCGCCCGTAGAGCGGGCTTGGCATAGCCCAACACCCGCCGGGAGCGGCGGACGTGGGCTGCCGGGGGGAAAATGGGGCAGCGCCTCGGGGCTGGTGGCGTGGGCTCAGTCCATGGGAGTATCGTCATCGCATCCTCTGCTCGGCGACCGCTTCTCCACATCACAGCCCTAGGCTTCACATTGCAAGCGCCTTCTCAAGTATCATTATCAGATAGCTCATGCCTAGGTGCATGTTCACTATCCGGAAGGCCTTCCAGGCGTACTCCCTGTGGCCCCTCTCCAGCGTGCTGAGACCTACGGCGAGAGCGAATATGTGGATTGACGCGGCCAGGCTGTAGACCAGCGAGGCCACGCCTATGGCTCCGGTTAGGTAGAGGCCTACAACACTGTAGGCCATCATAACCGAGCCGAGCCCTATGCCCACAGCCGTCATCTGGTGGTCAGTGACGGCCGGCAGCATGGGTATGCGGGCGGCGCGGTAGTCGTCGCGGAAGTAGGTCGCGAGGAACCATATGTGTGGCGGGACCCAGGAGACTACCAGCAGGGAGAACAGCAGGGCGTTCACGTCAACTACCCCAGTGGCGGCCGCCCAGCCTCCCAGGGCGGGGGCGCCGCCCGCTATGGCCCCCGCGACGATGTTTAGCGGTGTGCGCCGCTTTAGGAGGAGGGTGTAGGCGACTATGTCGAAGATGAAGCCTAGGATTATCGCTGCTGCGAAGTAGATGTTGACCAGGTAGATGCTGGCTAGTATGGATGCCGCGAGTATGGCTGCAGCTGCCGCCAGGACGCTGCCGGGGCTCAGTAGGCCTGCCGCCAGGGGGCGGCTCATCGTGCGCGGCATCAAAGCGTCTATATCACGGTCGAAGTACATGTTGATAGCTGTGACAGCTGCTATCGAGGCGTAGGATAGGATGAGGACAGCCAGGTGCTCGTGGAGAGGCTTGTGGACGCCGCCGCCGACGAGGAAGGCGGTATATCCGGACAGGGTCAGCAGCGCAGTCTGCTTCAGCTTCACCAGGCCGTCGAGCGTCTTCACAACCACCCTAACCCGCTGCCCCGAGCCGCTCATGAGCCCGGCGCCTCCACCCCAGGCCCGCAGTCCACAGCTCACCTTTTTCAGCCGTTTCCACCCTGTACGGCGAAGCGGCTCAGCCGCTGCAACCCCCTATACCTTAGCTCAGCCGCGGCGTCCAGGGAGGCCGGCGGGAGGGCAGCGGGCGATGACAACGGGTAAGGCCGTGCTAGAGCTGGTGCCCCGGCGCCCCACGGCCCTGGAGGAGTGCAGGGATGTGATCACAGGCGTACTCTGTAGAGCCTCCGACAAATGCTACACGCCCCCGACAAAGGCCTGGACCGTAGCAGCAGCGGACGGCTGCCTGCTGCGCGCAGCGCCTCCGCCACCCGCTCTACCGTCGCCCACCGCGCCGCCCACAATAGCCAGCCTCGTAGTAACCGTGGAGTGCAGCGACCCCCTCAACCTGGTGGGTATAGTCGAGTCCATAGACAAGGGTATACGCGCAGCGTGTCCCGCTATTGCGCTCATACTGAGGCTCGGCTAGGAAGGCCCCGCTCACAGCCCCTGCGGCACGGGCTCGCCTATCTTCGGGCTCCTCACAGCCCCAGAGGGAAGCCCCCGCAACGGGGAGGATGGGCGGCCCGGCAATATTAGGCGGCGGCTGCAGCTGCAAGCTCAACTGTGGGGATGCTGACGTGGACCGGAGCTGAAGCCCCCCGGGAGCCTCCCGGAGCACTCGCCCGGAGGCGATGAGCCCGGGGGGCTGTGTGATGTCGCATCGGGCGCTGCTGAGCCCCATCTTCCCCGGTGGCGCTAGGGCTTCTGGAGCAGCCGCCGAACGTACGGCAGTAGCTCCCAGCCGTGCTCTAGCCTGGCGACAGCCTTCTCGCCGCATGTAATCTCGTTGAAGGCTCCCGGGCCTTCTCCGCGGCCTGGTATGTGGAGCAGCCAGGGGACCGGGTCGCCGCTGTGGCTGCGCAGGCTCCAGGGAGTAGCATGGTCTGACGTCACTAGAACCGCCACGTTGCCACCCTCTATCTCGTCGAGCAGAGGCTGTATGAAGTGGCGGTCTATAAGCTCTATAGCCTTCTTCTTCCTCTCGAAGTCGCCGTCGTGTCCGGGCTCGTCCGGGCCTTTGAGGTGTACATAGACGAACCCGTTCTCGCGAAGCGCGCGCAGAGTAGCCTCAAGCCGCTCCGGCATGTCTGCGGCTATGTCGCCGCTCGGCGGGGAGACCGGGTAGACCCTCATGGAGGCGGCCCTGGCTATCCCGACCTCCACCGGCATCTCCGCTATCGCGGCAGCGGGCTCATAGCCCACAATACTGCTGACAGGGGGCAGCCGGGGGAGACGGTCGCCGGCGTCCCTAAGGAGTATAGCGTTCGCCTTGAGGAGCCCCCTCCGCGCCCGCTCCACGTTAACCGGGTGCCTGTCGAGTATATCTATGGCCTTATCTATGAACTCGTCCACGAGGCGACAAGTCTCCCTCGCCTCCGGCGTGTCGGCCAGGGGCTCGCAGCGTGGCAGAACCATGGACGGGTTGGGTACGGCCTCGGAGAAGAGGCCCCGCCTCACATAGGCGGGGTCGATGTTCTGGACCTCCGCGCTGAGCCTGCGGCTCTCGCTGCCGATTATCACCACAGCCCTGTGCCCCACGGTGGCCTTAACCCTGGCGTAGCCTCCCCCGCTGAGCCTCATCCCGTCGAGGCTCTCAGCCAGCCTCCGGGCCTCCTCGCTGGTCAGGCTCCTGCCCACCCTACGATCTATAATGCGCCTGGTAGCAGGGTCTATGGTGGCGAAGTTGGCCCGGAACGCGACCTCGCGCCCCTCCCTAAGCTCGAGACCCGCCCCCAGCGCCTCCAAGGGCCCTCGGCCAGTGTAGTAGCGGTTGGGCTCGTAGCCGAGAAGCGACATGGTCGCCAGGTCGCTCTCCGGCGCGAGGCCCGGCTCTACCGGGTAGTGAGTGCCGCATACCCCGCTCTCGGCGAGCCTACGCAGCCCCGGCGCCTCGGCCTCCGAGAGGGGGGTGCGCCCGTCAACGGGCCGGTCGGCGGCGCCGTCGAGTATCAATAGAAGAAGTTTAGACGGCCTCTCCACGGCGCCCACCGGCGTCCCCGCCCCCGCCGGCCGAGGGCTTTAACAGTGACACCGCGTACTCCACCGCCCCCCGGTACTCTTGCAGCTCCTCGGAGACCATCTCGAGCACCCTCTCCAGGCGCTTCAGCAGGACACGCGCCTCCCGGCGTGCGAGGGCGCCGCAGAGGGTCTCGGGGAGCCGGGCCAGCTTCTCGCGGTAATGCTCCTCCGCGTCCGCTATCCCGCGGCCTATCACGCAGCCATGGTAGACCATGCGTGCATACCCGAGAGCCCCCAGTGCGTCGAGCCTATCAGCGTCGCGCAGCAGGCAAGCCTCCGGCGTGTCGACAGAGCCTCCGCCACTATAGCTGTGCCCCTCTATCGCCTCGATAGCCCGGCCAATCTTCTCCGCGGGGAAGCCTATAGACTCAAGCACGGCTGCGGCCAGCCTCGCCGACAGCACCGCGTGGTGCTGCCCGGTCATCTTCTCAAGCGGCCTCCCAGCATCATGGAGTAGAGCTGCTGCAGCCACGACATCCACATCAGCCCCAGGGTAGCTCTCGGGGTCCTCCTCGAGGAGCCGCAGAGCACGGCACAGGACACGTATGCTATGAGGCAGTCCATGCGCGTCATCAAGCCCCTGGAGCGACGCGAACGCTAGCAGCGTCCTGCACCAGGGCCTCCCGCTGCAGAGAGCCGTTAAACGCTCCAGACAGGCGCCCCCCATAACGGGCCGCCGATGCAGAATTCCGGCGGACCCGAGGCCCGCCCGGGTATATGGGGCTACGGGCCGCTGAGGAGCTCTTCGCTGTGCGCGGCAGGCGGCCCCCAGCGCGAACGTTTTACGTCTAGAAGGCTCTCAGCGCGGTGAAGAGCGCTACAGCCCCCATGCCTATAGCAGTCATCCTAGCCCCGCTGACCAGCGGGTTCTCACCGCTTATCCTTCCTAGGTAGACGCCTAGTAGGAACAGTTCAAGCAGTATCAGGCCGGCGGACGCATACACGAGAACCCAAACCGGCATGGAGAGCCCCAGGATCATGGCGGCGAGGAAGGGTGCTATCCCGATTACTGGCAGCAGCATGGCCCCTACACCGCTCCAGAAAGCCACGTAGACCGGTACCACCTTGGCGGCCTTCTCGTAGATTGTCCCCCGCAGGCTGCGCAGCACAGCCTTCTCCGTCTTACGCAGCTCCCTCAGCCGCTCCGCCCTCTCAGACATGTACGTCGCAACCATGCCGCTGAAGAACCCGAGAGCCATAGAGGCGCCCACGACGCTCCCAACATAGCTTTCAACCTTCACAGTGCCATACATGTAGTTGCCTAGGACTATGCCGAGCGTCGACAGCAGCCCGTCAAAACTGTTAGTGACGAACATCCTCCTAGCAATCTCCTTAGCGTCCAGCATATCAGCATAGCTGTGGAGATCGCGTAGGAACGAGAGGAGGCGCCGTATCAACTCCGGCGTATCCCCTCCTAAGGGAGACCCAGCCGCGCGGACGCCCCACGCGCCTCGGGAGAGTAAAATAGGATGGGCAGCCTGCGGGCTCCTCACCTGCCTCTAGCCCTCTTAACGGCGCCAACCCTGCTGGACAGGGGCTGCCTATACTCCTCGCGTTCAACCACTATACGTCCATCAACCCTCTTAACGACAAGGACTGCGTCGCTGACACGGTAGCCGCATCGCGGGCATCGGTAGTAGTACTTTATCCGCCGCTGCCCGTTCTCCCCCAGCTCGATCTCGACCCAGTACTCCATTTTGACTCCGCACCGTGGACAGGGTACACCCTCCTCCGCCAAGACGCTGACACCCCGCCCAAACTCATGCATCTGGAGGCGTCTGCCCTGCTGGCAAGCCAGAGCCTCTCCGCGACGCTGAGGCCGGCCCCGGCCCCGACCAGCCTCCCCTACCTGCCGATGGGATAGTCTGCGCCCCTCACTTAATTAGAGCCCCTCTAATCCGATGAGCCCACTCCACGCGGGTGACGGTGCTACGCCCCTCTACGACCGCTTCGGCCGCCCCCTCACGAACCTACGCGTAATGGTCACCGGCAGGTGCAACTTCTCCTGCTTCTTCTGCCACATGGAAGGCTACGAGGAGAGCCGTGCAAGGGAGGTGGAGCTTAGCCTAGACGAGATCCACGTCCTAGCCGAGGCCGCCAAGAGGGTCGGTGTGAGGGCTGTGAAGATAACCGGCGGCGAGCCCACCCTGAGGGAGGACCTAAGCGACATAGTCTCCCTGCTCAGCTCGCACGGCTTCTACGTGTCGATGACCACCAACGCATCCCTCCTCCACCGCCACCTCCCAGCCATAGTAGACGCTGGCATAGGCCATGTGAACGTTAGCCTGCACTCGCTCAACCCGCTCGCCTTCCAGAAGATAACCGGGTCAAACCTGCTCGACCGCGTGGTTGAGAACATAAAGCTCCTCCGCGACCACGGTGTCCCAGTGAAGATAAACACTGTGATACTGAAGGGTATAAACGAGGATGACATAGAGAGACTCGTCGACTTCGCAGCGGAGGTTGGTGCCTCTCTGCAGTTCATAGAGCTCCACCCCGTGGGCCGTGGCGTGAAGACGTTCAGGGAGCACCATCTACCCAGGTGGAGGGTGCTCGAGAAGCTTGAGGGTAGAATAGTGGAGATAAGATACCGTGTGGGGCTCCATAATAGGCCCGTGGTACTCCTAGACAACGGTGTAAGGGTAGAGATAGTAGGCCCCGTGGGCAACCACATGTTCTGCGCCGCCTGCACCAGGATAAGGGTGACCTACGACTTCAAGCTCATCCCCTGCCTGAACTGGCGCGGCGCCCCCGTAGAGGTGAGGCCCCGGCTCGCGTCAGCCAGCTCCTTTGAGGAGAAAGTCGAGGCTGTCATCGAAGCGCTCCGCGCGGTTAACAGGCTACGGGAGCCGTACGTGAAGTGTCCACTCCACGCGCCCCCGATAGGCCCCAAGCGGCGCTGGCGCATAGCCAGGCTGGGCCTACCCAAGAGGGATGGCACGCTGTCGCTGGTGGGCCGCGACCCCTCGAGAGTCTCGAAGCTCCTAGCCGAGGAGTGGGGGGACTACCTGGCCTAGAGCATCTCGGCGGCGATGCAGCCGGCCGAGCCCAGGCGGGAGAGGCACTGGAGGTACTCGTCCTCGCCGCCGGCCCTCCTGATACAGTTGGCGGCGTCCTCCAGAGCTTCGAGGCACTCCAGACTGAAGGGCCTTGTTACACGCATCATGAAGCCGCAGACCGGCGACACTATAGCCTCAGCCAGCCCTCCCGACGAGAAGAAGTCGGCTGCGCTGAGGACATCCCGCCACGAGGGGTAGCAGAGCCCGGGGTGCGTGTGCGCTATGAGCGGCGCCGAGAGCATGGGCAGGTTAACCCTATCCTCCGACCCGGCTCCCTCGGCGTAGGCGCCGTTCCAGCCCACTACCAGGAAGTGCTCCCGGCCACTCGCCGAGACCCTCTTCAGCCACTCGTAGAACCCGCTGCGGCGGAAGACGCTGTAAACCAGCCTGCTCAGCCCCTCGAAGCTGTAGCTTCCACGGCCGCCGCAGCCGCCCTCAACATCAAGGAGAGGCGCGCGAAGCAGGCGCGGGAGCGCCCTCACGGCCGACTCGAGGCTTGCCTCAACGCAGCCCTCTGGATCGTAGACCCATACCCGGACAAGCCCGTCTCCGCACTCGAAGTCGACGCGCACGGAGTGGCCGGTGTCCTCCACGTAGTAGGAGAGCACGTGGAACGCGAGCCCCGCGCAGGCTATCATGCGGGCAGCCCCACTGTCGTTGGGGCCTCGGGCCGGCATCCCCTATCCACACCCTCCACAGCCTCTCCCAGCCGGAGACGCTTGCTTCGGATGCGCCCAGGGCCCTCCTCATCGGCCCCAGGCCATCCTCCAGACTTCCTCCGGGAGCGCGCCTCTCAGCCGCCTGGGAGAGTGTCAGGACCCCCAGAACCGTTGAGGCACTGCACGGGGTAATGTGCCTGCGCGGCGGCCAAGCCTCGTTAGCGGAGTAAAATAGAGGGGCGCCCGGCCGGGCCCCGGTGGGCTAGAGGTTGAAGTACATGTAGACCTCGACCGGGTTGGGGTACTGGCGCAGGCTGCCCGCCTCCTGGCGCTTCATCTCTATATAGGTCTCTATAACCTCCTTCGGGAATATCGGCTTTAGGAACTCGTTGTCGCTCTCCAGCTCGTCGAGCGCCTCGTCCAGACTCCTCGGGAGCTCCCTTATGCCGAGCCTCCTCCTCTCCTCCTCGCTCATAGCATAGGCGTTCCTGTCGAGCGGGTCGCCGGGCTCAATCTTCTTCTTTACACCATCGAGGCCGGCGGCGAGTATCGCTGCGAAGGCCAGGTAGGGGTTAGCCGAGGGGTCAGGGCTCCTGAACTCTATCCTCTTAGCCTTCTCGTTACCCCTCTCGTACATGGGTATCCTTATCGCCGCGCTCCGGTTAGCCCTACCCCACACCAGGTATACGGGCGCCTCGTAGCCAGGCACCAGGCGGCGGTAGCTGTTCACGGTGGGCGCCACAAGCGCGGCCAGCGCCCTGCCGTGCTCCAGTATACCCCCTATGAAGTACCGCGCCGTCTGGCTCAGCTCCGCATAGTCGTCGTTGGGGTCGTAGAAGAGGTTCTTGCCATCCTTGGTCCAGAGGCTCACATGCGTGTGCATGCCGTTGCCGTTGTCAGCGGCAACCAGCTTAGGCATAAAGGTAGCCATAAGCCCGTGCTTGGCCGCCACGTTCCTAGCCACGTACTTGAGGGTTATAACGCGGTCAGCCGTCTCCTTGAGCGTGCCGAAGCGGAAGTCTATCTCCACCTGGCCTATAGCGGCCACCTCGTGGTGGTGCGCCTCGACACGGAAGCCGAAATAGTCCTCGAGAACCTCAGCTATCTCGTAGCGGACCTGAGCAACCATGTCTATCGGGGAGGGAGTGTGGTAAGCCTTCTTGAGGCGCTGGAAGCCCCCGGTTATTATGTCCTCGGGGTACTCGCGGCTCGTAACCCGGTACCCTAGCCCCCTCTGCGGCGTCTCCACGTCGAGGACAAGCTCGTCTATAAGCATGAACTCTACCTCGGGGCCGAAATAGGCCACCAGCCCCTGCTCCTCAAGCAGACTCTCAGCCCGCTCAGCGACGTACCTGGGGTCCTTCACGAACCTGCCGCCGGGAGCGTAGACGTCTGATATGACTCTGGCGGCCCCTTCCTTCCACGGGAGGAAGGCAAAGGTTGACATGTCCGGCTTCAGCCTATAGTCGCTCTCCTCTATACCGGCGAAGCCCTCCACACTGCTGCCGTCCAGAAGGCTCAACCCCTTCTCGAGAGCCTTCTCGTCGATCTCCCTTGCGGGGACGGCGGCGGCGCGGAGGAAGCCAGCCAGGTCGGTGAAGTGCATCTCGACCCAGCGTACCTTCTCAAGCAGCTCAAGACCCTTACTCAAGATTCACACCCTGCAACCAGCCGGCCTGGGCAGGTGTTCGGCCTCACCGCCCGGGCAGCGAACAGATATATCTCAGTTGAGGCCGTAGAGTCGAACAACGTTCACGTGGTTTACCACATCTGTTAGGTGTCAAAGGCCCCACCCAAAGCCCCCAGGGGGAAGGGAGACCCCCCAAAACCGGCCCCGGAGGGGAGCCTGGTGGCGCCGGTAGAGAGGGGTGCGGCCGTGGCTCGGGCCTGCAGCTACCACGCGGTTGTAGACGCCACAGCTGAACCTGTGAAGGTGCGCGTTGAGGCTACCTGTACCCTGAAGGCGGCGGATGGCTCAGTGCACGAGCCCCGCGGGGGCGTGGTGCGGGTAGAGTACACTGCCCCCCTGAGCCTGCCTGTAACCCCCTGCAGGCCTGGCGTGCTGCCGGTGCCGTGGCCCCCGTACACGCCGGTTGACGCCCTTATAGTGGTGGACACTGAGCCGGGCCTCGACCTGTACGGCCTCGAGTACAGGAAATCCACCGTCATCAGCACTACCAAGCGCACCCTTCTCGAGGGCGGCCCCTACCTTCAGCTTGCGGAGGCTGAGAGGGTGGTCGACGAGGCAGCCGCGGTGGCCCGCGGCGTCGCCCCTGGAGAGGCGGGCTACCCCCTCCTAACAGGTCTGGAGTGGGTTGACAGGCTGCTACGCTGCGAGGCTGAGGAGGGCTCCGGGTTGAGGGCGTGGGGCAGGTGCCTGGAGAGCCTGGAGCCGCCGCGGGGCTGGGAGGAGGTGCTGCTCCCGCTATCACGCAGCTGCCCGCAGCGCGGCTACGCGGCGCTCGCAGAGAGGTCGGGGGTCGACCCCCACTTTATCGAGGCAGAGCGGCCGGTGAGGCTTGCAAGAGGCTGGGACGGCCTCGCGGTAGCCTACTCCGACATCGATGGGGCAGCCATACTCGTCTGGAAGAGAGGGGGCGTGACGGAGGAGCGGAGACTGAAGAAGGGTTTCAACACGCTGGGATTTGGTGTGGAGGGCTACTCGCTCCACTGCAGGCTATGCCGCCTCAGCCTCTAAGACGCCCAGCCCCCCAGGCGCAGTGGCGCTCCTCGCCTCGACCCTGCTGGCTCCACCCTCGCCGCGGCGGACTTCGATGACGTGGTCCGCAGCCTCCTCGACCTCGCGGTCATGCGTTATAACTATGAGCTGCACGAGCCTCGCCGCGTCTAGGCTATACCTTATAATGTTCACCAGCTCCCGCCTCCTATCCTCATCCAGGTGGACGGTAGGCTCGTCCATTATCATTGACTCGAGGCTGCCAGCGGCAGCCTTGGCCAGAGCCAGCCGGAACGCTATCGCGGAAGCAACCCTCTCACCGCCGCTGAGCATGTCAACTGTCTTCTGCCCCTCCGGCGTGACAAGCACGAGCGAATAGTCATCCTCAAGTCTCACATCGAGGAAGTCGAGCTCAAACCTCTCCAGTATCTGTCGCAGGTAGTACTCCATCACGCTCTTAGCCTGACGCCTCAGCACCTGCGGCGCCCCCCGGTCGGGGTGGAGGGCGGTCCGTATCCTCTCAAGCACCTGCACAGCCTTCTCGTAGCGGCGGAGCAGCTCCTCGGTCCTCCTAGCATTCTCCAGCAGCGCCTCCAGCCTAGCAACCTCACCCTTGAGGTGCGACACCTCGCCCTCGACACGGTGCAGCTCCGCCCTAGCCCCCTCAAGCCTCCCCTCAACCTCCTCCAGCCTGCCGCGGGCCCCGCGTAGGCTGGCAAGCCTCTCCTCCAGACGCGCCAGCTCAGCCTCAGCCTGCTCCACACGCTCCCTCACAGCCTCGATGCTCTCAAGTATGGACATCCTCTCCTCGCTCAGCTCGTCGACGAGCCTAGCCTTCTCCGCAAGCCTGGCCACACGGTCTCTAAGCATGCTAAGCTCCTCCACAACAGAGTTAGGGTCATCGACGCCCTCGATGCCTAGCTTCGCGAGGAGGCTGGAGAGCCTCATCCACAGCTCCTCGAGTCTTGCAGAGACCTCGCTAGCCTCGCTCTTCACCCTCTCGGCCTCCTCCCTCAAAGCCTGTAGCTTCAAGTACTCCCTCCAAGCCTCCTCGAGCACAGCCTTCTCCTCTATGAGCAACCTGTACTCGTTGTACGCCGGCTGCAGCTCGAGGAGGCTCTTCTTCAGCCTGTCAGTTTCAGCTTTAAGCTCGCTCATGTCCTGCAGTATCTTCTCGGCAGTGGCCAGGTAGCGCTGGACGCTACGCCTTACTGCCTCCAGCCTTCTCATACGCTCCTCGAGCTCCCTCAGCTCCTTGTTCTTCAGATAGAGTTTACGGTTCAAATGCACTATATCGGCCTCGATCTTAGCGAGGTCCTCGCGGAACTTCTTGATAAGCTGCAGCCGCTCCTCCTCGCTCAGGGGGCGCCCGCAGACGGGGCAGCGGCCGTGAGCCGATGATAGCTTATCATTGGCGTCCCCTATCTGCTTCCTCCTCTCCTCGAGTGCGCTCACCTTCTTCTCGAGCTCCTTAATCTCCTCCCTCAGCTTCTCGAGCTGGCTATTGAGAGTGTCCATGAGCCAGGCTAGGTGCTCGTCAATCTTCGAGGGATCGCTTAGGTCTATACTATGAATTGTCTGGAACCTCCGCAAGACGCTAAGTACACGCTTCATAGCCTCTTCGTACTGCCTCTTCAGCCGTGTGAGCTTCTCCTCGCCGGCCTCAACCTCCCTCTTAAGCTGCTCGTAGCGTGTAGCCTGCTCCCTCAGCTCCTCAATGCGGCCTGCAACCTCCTGGTACCTGGCTGCCTTCTCCTCAAGCTCCCTCATCCTAGCTAGCCTTGCATTCAGGTCGTCGAGCCTACTCTTCAGCGCCTCCAGACGCTCGTGGAGCCTGGCGGCCTCCTGGGCCAGTCTCAGTGCCTCGTCTATAGTTGGGAGCAGCTCCTCCTGGGGCACGTTGAAGCTCGACAGCTCTCTCTGAGCCTTCTCAGCCTCTCTAAGCTGCTCCTCTACGCGTGCAAGCTGCCTCTCTAGCGAGGCTAGCTGCTCCCTTAGGGGGGCCAGCCTGCTCTCGAGGGCCAGCTTGGCCTTCTCCAGTTGTTCAAGCTCCTCCACGGCGGCCTTGGCCTCCCGGTATGCAGCCTCTAGGCGTGCCACCTCGCTCCTCAACGTCTCGAGCCTGGCCTCCAGCTCCCTTAGCCGCTTCTCCTTAGCCCGTATCGAGTCAATATCCCTCTTCAGCGCCTCCAGACGCTCGCGGAGCACGTCCCGCCTCCCGGCGAACTCTTTTATCAGTGCAAGCATCCTCCTGTAGGCAGTATCCATCTTATCGAAGCCGAAGACCGTGTTGATTATCTGCTCCCTGCTCTGCTTGTTCGAAAGGAGCGCCTCCAGCTCGCCCTGACGCGTGACGTACAGCAGCGCCGCGAGGCTCGTCTTGAGCCCGAGTATCCTCTCCAGCTCCCTCCTCACACTCCTAACGCCGTGGGCGAGGAGCCTCCGCCTCCCGTCGGTCAACTCGTAGAGCTGCGCGGTGGCAGCCCCCCGTCCGCGGGGTATGGTGCGCTGAACCTGGTATAGCCGGTTGCCAACCTTGAACTCCACCGTAACCCTGGCCGCGGCGGCGCCGAGCCTGACGAGGCTATCCTTGCTCCTGCCGCGGCTGTGCTCGTCGAAGAGCGTGTAGGTTATCGCGTCAACTATGCTCGTCTTGCCTGCACCGTTGGGGCCTATTATGACCGTTATGCCGGGCTCGAACCTGACCACCGTGTGGCGGTGGCTGAGGAAGTTTACCAGCTCCACCCTCTCAATTATCACAGCTGTCACCCCTTTAGGTTGAACTTCTCCTCCACGAGCCTCTTAGCCTCCTGTATCGCCTCCCTCTCGCTTGGAGCTGCGAGCCTCTCAACAAGCTCCTCAGCGAAGGCCGCAAGCTCCTCGTCGCCCAGCACCTGGAGGAGTGCAGTGTAGGGCGAAACCCTGCCAGCCGAGCGGGGGTCCCGGTCCAGCATCTTTATCGTGGCCTCCTCCTCGGCGCCCACGATCTCGGGGCGGAGGAGGAGGACCCTCTCCGAGAGGGTGTGCTGGAGCACCCTGAGTACCTCCCTCTTCCTGGCCCCGGGGACGCCTCGTATGGTTATGTGTAGCACGGGCTTCTTACCGGACTCCCTGGCCAGCTTTTCAATCTTAATAGCTAGCGAGGCCAGCTCGCTCCTAAGCTTATCCATGTCAACGAACTGGATCTCGACGACAGGCTGTGGCCGCGGCCTTCTAAGCTTGACCAGCTCAGCCCTAGAGCCCCCGGCGTTCAGCTCGGCTAGCACCGCGTACCGCTCCCCCTGCTGGCGGGCCTCGTCCCTGCGCAGAGCCTCTATGGAGCCGGGGTAGACGACCCTGCTCTCGCCGAGCTGGTAGACCCTGGTAACATGGACGTGGCCGAGGGCATAGTACGAGTAGCCTCGGGGAAGCTCCCCAAGCTCCAGCTCGTACTCCGGGCCCACAGCCTCACGGAGACCCTGGTGTAGAACGAGCATTGAAGGCTTATCGTTTGGAGGCTTGGAGAGCATCCTGAGCAGCATACGCAGCTGGCTCCGGGCACTGGCGCCCTTAACGTTGCGTAGCCCTGCAACGTAGAGCGGCCCCGACCTGGTGGATACTATAGCCTTAGCGTCGTCAAGGCTCTTCTCCGGCACGGAGCCCAGCAGGTAGAAGCGGTCGCCCACCAGGTCCCGGAGCAGAATCAGCGCGGGAAGGTGCCTCCTGCGCGGGACGTCGTGGTCACCCATAACCGCCACTACGGGTATGCCCTTATCCGTCAGCCTCCTCAGCTGGGTGTACGCCACCCTTATAGCCTGCGGCGGCGGGCTAGGGCTGTTGAACACGTCGCCTGCAACAACGTAGACGTCCACGTGCTCGCGCAGCGCTATCTCAATAGTCTCCGTGAAGGCCTCGTATATGTCGTTCTCCCGCTCCACGCTCCCATAAGGCCTGTAGCCCAGGTGCGTGTCGGCCGTGTGGAGAACCTGTATAGACCCGCTCAACTGCCGCCAGCCCCCAGCGGCGTGGCTCAGAGGAACTCCTCGTATAGCTCACTGCCCCCGGGCTCCGCGGGGGAGCCAGCCGCCCGTGTTCGCGTCCACTCCTCCACCACATCGGGGTCGCTGCCTCCGAGGCGGCCCTCAAACCTGTCTATCTTAACGAGGGCCGGCAGGGGGGTGAAGGGCCCCACTAGGACGGCCTCGCCGGTGGCCAGGGAGGGGAGGTGCTCTAGCAGGTCCTCGCTGAGCGCCTCGCTGGCAGCTTGCACGTACCTCTGGTCTGTGGGCTCGACGAGCCTCATTACTATCATGTTGTTGGCCTGGCTGAGTATATCCTGGTCAAGCCCCTTGGGCCTCTGGCTTACCAGCATGAGGCCGAGCCCGAACTTGCGCCCCTCCCTGGCCACGCGCGCCAGCCAGTACTTGCTCAGGGTATCCTCGTCCCTCGGCGCCAGGATGTGGGCCTCCTCCAGGACCACCAGAACCGGGAAGGGCACCCTGCTGCTGCCCCGGAGCTTGTAGAGCTTCCTCTCCCACAACAGTATGCGAAGCACATGGCTTACTATAACATCTGCGGCGTCCTCGTCGACGCGGCTCAAGTCTAGAACGTTTGCCCTACCCGGCTCCAGCCCGGACACCGGGTCCACTGCAGTGTCGTCCAAGATGTCGCCATAGCGTTCGAGGAGGCTGTCAAGCTTGTTTAGGAGGGCCACGGCGGCCCTGCCCTCGTCCCCCTTCTGCCTCGCGGAGCCCTCCAGGGCGGCCCGGAGCCCGTCGATGAAAGAGCCCTGGAACACGTCTGACTCAACCTTCTCCAGCGCCTTCCTCAGCACCCGCTCCTGGTGGTAGAACCGGTGCTCCACGCCCAGCAGCGTCATTAGCTCCGATATGGAGAGGTGGCGCGGGTTGAGCCTGGGTTCGATAACGTTGACTCCGCCTCCGATGCTTGAGCCCACGTACTCTCCGTGGAAGTCGAAGATGAGCAGTGTCGCATTGTAGCCGCGTACAAGCCTGTCAGCCACCACGGCGACGGTATTACTCTTGCCCGCCCCCGTCACGGCGAGGATTGCGGTGTGGCGTGTAACCATAGTGTTAACATCCACGCGGACCTCTACATCGGGCCGCGTGGCGAGGACGCCAACCCTAACCGAGCGGCCCTCGGCGCCGCCGAAGAGCCTCGCGAGCAGCCCGCTGGGGGCCCGGTAGACGCGCGCCCCAGGGAGCGGCGGCAGCCTAGGCGAGCCGCCCGACAGGGTGGCAAGCAGACGGGCGCTGCACTCGAAGAACACGTCGCCCGCGCCGGCCTCGGCGCTGAGCTTCTCCACCACAACCGGGTCATAGACCCCAGGCAGCGACGAGAGGGTAAGGCTCCTCGTGCCCACGCTTCTAACCATGCCTAGCACGTAGTCGCCGCCAGCCTCTATGACGACGTAGTCGCCTACAGGCGGCGGCCTCGTGGAGACGAACCTCGCGGAGGTCGGCGTCGCCCCGTCAACGACGTAGCCCAGCGGCTCCCCCAGCTCCAGAGCCACCCTCCCAGCCCCTGGGTACTAGCTCCTCCCGCGCCGCCGGTCCCGGGAGTAGATACTCGAGGGCGGCGCTACCATGACGCCGGCATACCTCTGGGCGCGGCTCAGGCGGATAACCTTGACGAGCACGAGCAGACTGGGAGACCGGAGGTCCACTGGCAGGTCTATACCCTCCGCTATAGCCTCTATAGCCTCCCGGCTCGACACAGGCTCCCCCATGTCCCTCCTCCACAGGCGCCCCTCAACCCTAACGGCGAATGTAGCGTCGCCACCCGCCGCCT
Source organism: Thermoproteota archaeon (assembly GCA_013153105.1). GTDB lineage: Archaea > Thermoproteota > Thermoprotei_A > Sulfolobales > Pyrodictiaceae > QNYQ01. The sequence goes on along the minus strand of JAADFC010000137.1, from coordinate 6,089 downwards.
TCTCGGCGGCTAGCCCTGCGGCGAGCCTAGCCACATCCTCCACGTAGGGCGGCGCGACAGCGTCGAGGGGTATAGCCCTGAGTATAGGCTGGCTGCTGTCCAGGTTCGCCGCCAGCCTGTCTACCGCAGCGTAGGGGTCCTCCACGCGGAGAAGTATGAGGTGCTTGGGCGTGTCGAAGACCAGCGCCCCGGGCAGCAGGCCCCGGAGGACGCGTAGAGCCTCGCGGAACCCCCAGCGGCCCGGCTCGTGGGCTACTATCAGGTTGAACAGCCTCAGCGGCTTAGCATCCCCCAACCGGCGGCACCCCTGCAACGTGGGCGGTGATGACGGGTAGCAACGCCGAGGGCCCTCCGTTGATGAGCCCTAGTGTAGCTGAGCCCTCAGCGTGTGGAAGGTGTGCCTGCGGGGAGGCCTGGTGGCGGGCCCGCGGGGATTTGAACCCCGGACCACCGGCTTAGAAGGCCGGCGCCCTATCCTGGCTAGGCTACGGGCCCGCCCCCTCCAGGCCTCCCCCGCTGCACCATGAACTATGCTCGCCCCGCAGGAGGCGGGGTATATCGATTACCGCCGCCCCCAGACCCCTTGAAACCGCTAGAGACGCCCGGGCGACGGCATCGTACACCACGCGGGCGCCCCTGAGCACCACAGCGTCGGAGCTGGCCACCACACAGCCGCCGCCCGCGAGCTCCACGAGAGTCTTATCGGCTTTCCTCACAACGGCCACCTCCACATCCCCGCCGAGCACGCTGCGCAGCACCTCGCCCACAGCCCGGGCCGCCTCCCCGCTCCGGCTGGGCTGCGAGTCGAACACCGCCACAACCCTCGCGGGAGGCCCGTCTCGAAGCAGCACCGCGGCCAGCAGCGGCGCCAGGAGCCCCGCCACCCTGGCAACCCGGTCCGCCCCAGCGAGGAGGCTGTCGCGGACGACGCCGTCAAGGCACCGGTAGAGGGGCTCCCCCAGCAGCAGCGCGTAGATGCCCGCCAGCTGGTTGAACCCGTCAACAGCCAGGCAGTGCCCCTCAACACTCTCTACAATCCTGAAGCCGCCTCCCACAGCGGGGATACACCGGGCCAACAGCACCCGGCTCCCGCGGCCCAGCATCCTCCCGGCGGCTACAAGCTGGGAGGCGGCGCGCGGCGGGTAGCCTCTCCCAAGCAGGAAATAGTAGTCGTAGAGGGCCGCCCGGAACGAGCTGCTAACCCTCGCCACGGACCAGACGCCCCAGGGCCTCCAGCACCCTCTCCACAGCCTCATCCTCGCCGAGGCCCTCACCGTAGAAGGTGGCGTGGCCCCTCCTCCCGCCGCCCCTCAGCCCCGCCTCCCGCAGCACGGCGGCGAGCCTCCGCATGTCCACCTCAACACCAGGGCCGGTGGCCACCTCCACCACGGCGCCCCTCCCGCGCCTGTAGGATAGCAGGACCACGGCGCCCTCCTCGCCGCTCAGCATCCTCATGGCCTCCCTGCCGGCCTCAGGGTCCTCCGCGGCGCGCACGATGTAGACTGTTATACTATCGAGGCGACGTGCGGCAGCCCTGGCGGCCGCGGCCATCTGCTCAGCCAGCACGCGCCGGAGACGCTGCAGCCGCTGCCGAAGCTCCCGGTGCTCCTCCACGAGCTTCTCCAGCCTCTTCTCAAGCTCTGCAGGGCTGCCACCCACGAGCCTCGCTGCGGCCGCGAGCTTCTCCTCAAGCTCCCCCGCGTACCTCGCAGTCTCGCTGCCCGCGACAATCTCGAAGCGCACCACGCCATCCTGGAGCTTCTCGACGTTGACTATCTTTATAGAGCCTATCTCCGAGGTGTTCGAGACGTGTGTGCCGAAGCAGGCCTCGACATCCCAGTCCCCTATCGCGAGCACCCTAATCCTAGCGCTCATGGGTACACCGCCCTGGTAGAGCCTCATACCGTAGATGCGCTCGGCCTCGTTGCGGTCCATAAACTGCGACTTGACCGGTATCCTCTCGAGTATCGCCCGGTTCGCCAGCTCCTCTATCCGCTTGACCTCCTCGGGGCTCGGCAGCTCATAGTGGGTCACGTCGAGCCTAGCCTTCTCCGGCGTCTTCTCGGCGCCAGCCTGCCAGACGTGGTCGCCCAAAACCCGCCGGAGAGCGCCGAGCAGGACGTGGACGCCGGTGTGGTGCCTCATAAGCCTGTAGCGCCTCTCCCAGTCGATGACACCCTCAGCCTCGGAGCCCACGCACTCCTCCGGGGGCTCCCGGTCGAGCACATGGACGACAACGTTGTTGCCCGTCTTCTCGACCCTGCGAACACGGTACTCCCTGCCGCAGATGCGCAGCACGCCAGTATCGTGGAGCTGGCCGCCGCCGGTGGGGTAGAAGGCGGTCCTATCGAGCACCACGTAGACCCCCCGTACGCCGAGCACGCGGCCTCGGAACCTCCTCATGTACGGGTCCTCGTGGAACAGCCTCCTGGTCTCCGGGAACCCCGAAGCCCACTCCTCCACGTCGCTCGGCAGGCCGCTCCGCTCGCCCGCCCTTGCTATACCGCCGCTGGCCCCATGCCGCTTCGCCACGAGAGCGTAGAAGTTGTGGGGAACCTCAACCCGGACGCCGAGCTTCGAAGCCACCTCCGCGACTATGTCAGGCGGGAGGCCATGGGAGTCGTAGAGCGTCACAAGGTCGTCCACGCTCAGCCCCCGCTTGCGGCGGAGGAGACGCTCCACCTCCCGGAGCCCGCGCTCGAGGCTCCTCCTGAACCTCTCCTCCTCCAGCCCGGTAACCTTGACTATGTAGTCGAGCCTCTTTATCATCTGCGGGTAGTAGTCGCGGCCCCAGTACTCGGCCTGCCTCCTTACAAGCTCGACGAGGCTCACATCCGAGCCGAGCCTCGCGAGCAGCCGGAGAGCGCGCCTTATGACTAGCCTCGCCAGGTAGCCCTCGCCCGTGTTGCTAGGCACAATGCCGTCGGCGAGCATCAACGCTATAGTCTTACTGTGGTCGAGCACAGCGTAGACGGTAGCCTCCCTCTGCAGGAGCGTCTTAGCCTCCTCCAGGGGGAGCCCAGCGTCCATCGCGGCGCGCCGGTAGAAGGCTTCAAGGCTCCTCGGGTCCTCCGGGTCCAGCCTCCCAGCGTCCCTCGCAGCGGCCCAGAGCAGCTTCTCGGGGGCAGGCTCGACGCCAAGCAGCTTCCTAAACTCGTCGAGGAGGCTGCCGTATATCGCATGGAACGCGGTTGGAACGTTCTGGGTGAACCAGGCTATACGCTCAATACCATAGCCCGTGTCAACCACGCGCAGCTCCATAGGCTCGTAGCCCCGGTCTGTCACCCTGTACTGCATGAAGACTAGGGTGGCGAGCTCGAGGCCGCCCACGGTCACCTCGAAGCTGGGCCCAGCGTTGCCGCCGCCCTCCCACCAGGACTCCTTGAAGGTGACCTGGTCCGGGGGAATGCCCAGCTCCTCTGTGAAGAACCGGAACGCAAGCTCTACAGTCTCCTCCTTCCAGTACACCTCCCTGCCGGGATAGTTGAACGCGTGGTGGCCCCCCATCTCGAAGCTCGTCAAATGCCTGCCAAGCGTTATGCCCACATTATCTATATCCTCGAGCCTCACGCTGGGCTGAACGATAACAAGGGGATTCGCGGGCGGCGGCACGATGCCGCTGGTGACATGGGGCTGAAACACTACTATACTAGCAATGGTCAGGTAGAGGTCCTCCCTCCACCTGGCAACCACGGGACGCGGCTCCAGCACCTCATGACCGTGCCTCCTGAAGAACTCGATGAACCTCCTCCTAGCCTCGGCCACGCTTAGCTCGCGGGCGCGCTTCGGCACACTCCAGAAGTAGTACTCCACACACGGCGCATCGTTACAGTGCTCCTGCTCGGGGTTAAGCGTCCAGAAGTACTCGCCCCTCACCCGGCACCTCTTCCTCATAAAGCCCTCGCGGCGGAAGAACTCCAACTGGTACTCCCTAGGATCGACCTCCGGCAGGACCCTACACCCCCAACCCCGGGCTGGAGAAGGGGAGGCCGCCGCTCCGGCAGGGTAAAACCATTCTCAGGAGACACCCAGCCCACGGATAGTCCCACCAGCGGGCCACCACCCCAGACGCCGGCCAGGAGGAGGCTGGGCAGCCGTGGCACCCCGTCTCGACGAGAGGCAGCTACACGCCCTCATAGACCCCAGGGAGCTTGTAGAAGCCATAGCAGCCACGCTCCTCTCCCCCAACGCCCACGAGAAGCCGCGCACGGCAGCCTCCAACGGGGAATCGTGGCTAGGCCTCATGCTAGCCTACACAAGGGAAAGATACGCGGTGAAGATAGTAGGCGTCTACCCCCACAACAGCCTCCGCGGACTCCCCACGGTACGCGGCACAGCCCTCCTAATAGACGCCGAGACCGGAGACACAGTCCTAGAGGTTGACGCCTCGCCACTAACCGGCTGGCGCACCGCAGCCGCCACAGCCCTAGCCATACGGCTCCTAAACGCGGACAGGGGCGTCCTCGGAGTAGTCGGCGCCGGCGTACAGGCGAGGTACCACCTGGAGGTGCTCCTCCGCACAGCCAGGTTCGAGAGAATACTCCTCGCCTCGCGCACACACCAGAAGGCAGCCGCGCTCGCCCGCGACTACGGAGCCGAGCCCGTCGACACCTCCACCCTCGCCAGGAACTCCGACACCCTGATACTCGCAACCACAGCGAAGCAGCCCCCAGTAAAGGGGGAAGAGATTCCGGAGGGGGCGGCGGTGGCGAGCATAGGCGCACCCGCCCCCGTCCACGAGCTCGACACACTCACCCTGCTCCGTGCACGCTGCATGCTAGCAGACACAAGGCACGGCGTCGCCAGCGAGGCCAGCGAGGCGAGAAACGCGGCCATAGAGATAGTAGAGCTCAGAGAAGCGCTAGCCAACCCCGCCGCCTGCCAGCCGGGCGGAATAAAACTCTACAAGAGTGTTGGAACCCCGCTCCTGGACCTGGCCGCGCTGCTGTACATAGAGAAGAAGCTGGGGGAGGGCTAGAAGCCGAAGAGGCTCTCCAGGCCGGCGGCCAGCTGCTCCTCGCTGACCTCCTCCTTCTTCTCCTCCTCGCCGCCCTCCTCCTCTTCCTCCTTCTTCTCCTCCGCGGGCTTCGCGGCAGGCGCGGCGGCCACCTGGACCTCGATACCAAGCTCCTTCGCAGTGTCGCCCAACGCGGCGACCACAGCGAGAGCCCTCGCGACAGCCATCTGCAGCACGTACTCCGCGTTGTCCGGCGTCACGTAGCCAGCCTCCGCGGCCACAGCCAGGGCACGCCTCACAGCCAGGGGCACAGCGAGCTTCAGCACCTCAGGCTCCGGATACGCTATCTCGACACCCACAGCCAGGGCCTGCAGATGCGCCTGCGCAACCATGCCACGATACTCTTCCAGGTCTATCAGCAGCTTGTCGGCAGGTATCACCACGCCATCCTCGTAGGCTGCCTTAGGCTTCAGCTTGACTATGATAGGCTCGATACCCAGCTTCTGCAGTATCGAAGCAAGCTCGGGGGATATAACGTCGCCAGGCTTGGCGACGCGGGTATCCTTCGCTATCCAGATGGTGCCACCCTGCACTCTTATCGGGACACGAAGCTTACCAAACACGCTCATGATAGGGCCAGGCTTGAACCCCGTATCACCAGCCGGCAACACTATCTCAGTAGGGGCAACGTCACCCGGCTTCGCCGGCGCGGTAGCGTACACCTTATCAAGCGCCAACGCGACCTCGAAGGGGTTAAGGTTAGTGAATATGAACATGTTAGTGCCGGTAAGGTAGGGCTCCAGGGGCTCCGGATCCTTACCAGCATTCCGCAGCGCAAGCCTCATCAGGGTGTTCTTGGCAACCCTCATCACAACCTGGCCGCCCAGCTTCCGCTCCAGCTTCCTCTTAATCTTCTGGAGCTGCGCCGTAGGCGTCTTAGTCAGGTCAACTATCACAAGCGTCCTATAGGTCTTAGCTAGCTCGGTAAGCTCCTTGACCTCCTCGATCTTCCACTGCGGAATCCTGCGCGCACTCGTAGCAGCTGCAACCGCCACGGCGCCAGACCCCTCCCATAACCCAGCCGCCGCCAGCCCTCCTCGGGGTAGAAAAAGCCCTGCCTAGCGGAGCTGCA